>NZ_BMQN01000007.1 GCF_014648135.1 Deinococcus sedimenti
CCCCTGCCCCCCTGGGGTAGGGGGCTGGGGGGTGGGGAGGCCCGCCGCCAGGCGCAACCATTCCAACGGGTCGCTCCAAAGTTCAGTCGAGAACCCGCCCCCGCCACCCCCGCTTCTCCACCCGCTGCAGGTCGGGCGTGTCCGCGATGCTCAGCAGGTACCGGGCGAGGCGGGGCAGTTCGTCGTCGGTGGGGTCGCCGGTCCAGGGAGTGACGCGGACGAGGTGGCCGTAGCCGGATGCCCAGTTTTGTGGTCGGTCGTCGATGGCGAGGATGCGTTCGCGGGGGTAGCGGGACCGTATCCAGTTGGCGCGGAGTTTCCGGGCGGGTTTGCGGGGTTGGAGGTCGCCGTGTTCGTCGCGGTGCCAGGAGCAGCGGTCGCGGTGCCAGAGGAACGCGGCGGTTTGGGTGAGGTCGAGGCCGGTTTCGGTGTGGATGAGTTGGAGTCCGGCGTGCATCCAGTCGGGTGTGGCGGCGGTCCAGATGGCGTGGTCGTAGGCGGCGTGGGTGCCTATGAGGAAGTCGCGGAGGTGGGGGCGGAGGGTGATGTGCGCGGTGGTGTGGGTGGGGTCGGGGGTGCCGTGCCAGAGGGTTTCGTCCAGGTCGAGGATCAGGAGGGCTCTGGGGGGCATGGGTCAGGATAGGAGAAACCCCTCCGCGTGGGAGGGGTCTGTGGGGCTGGGGTTACTTGTTGCCCTGGGTTTTCTTGTACTGGCCGGGGGGCATGCCGCCGGGTTTTTTCTGCAGGCCGGGGGCTTTGGCCCAGGCGGCCTGGCGGGCCATGACGTTCATGAGGGGTTGGCGGGTGCCGTCTTTGGCTTTGACGATGATGCTCTGCGCGGTGAGGGGTTGGGCGGTGCTGATGGGCTGGGCGAGGGGGTAGATCTCTTTGGCGTAGGTGGTGGTGCCGGGGACCTGGGTCATGACTTGGACCTGGGTGAGGCGGGTGGTGGTGGGGTAGGCGGGGTTAACGACGATGCCGCCGCCGCTGCTGACGGTGGCGGCGGGTTGATTGGTGGGGGTGAGGAGGGTGACGCGGACGCCCTGGCTGAGGAGGTTGACGAGGTTGGCGGTGGTCTGGATGACGCTGGGGAATTGCATGGAGGCGCTGATGTTGACGCTGAGGGTCTGGGCGCTGGCGGCGCTGAGGGTGGCCGCGAGGGCGGTGGTCAGGATGGCTTTGTGCATGGGGTCCTCCTCGTTCCGTTGTGGAACGTAATGTGTACACCTTGCCGTTTGAATCTGACCCTGGGCTGAATGCGGTTTGAGGTTGGGTTGTGGAAACGGCCCCGTCGCCGGGGGGGCGAGGGGGCCGTGTGGGGACGGTGGGTGGGTGGTTACGCGCCGTACTTGTTGAGTTTTAGGGCGTTGGCCATGAGGAGCGGCATGAGGTCGGTGCCTTTGCGCAGGCCGAGGCTGCCTTTCAGGGCTTCGTCTTCGGTGTAGCGCTGGGCAAGGTCACGGCGGCCGTAGTTGCTGCGGATGAGCAGGGGGACGGGGTGCCAGGAGTGCGTGGCGAGTTTGCTGGGGGTGCTGTGGTCGCCGACGATGGCGATGACGTCGGGGTTCAGCGCGAGGAGCTGGGGGAGCAGCTGGTCGAAGAGTTCGATTTTCTTGACTTTGGCTTTGAAGTCGCCGTCCTCGCCGGTGCTGTCGGTTTTCTTGACGTGGAAGTAGAAGAAGTCGTATTTGCTCCAGTTGTCGCGCAGCGCCTGGACTTTGCCGTCGAGGGCGTCTTCTTCACCTTCGACGGTGAGGACGTCCATGCCGACGAGGCTGGCGAGGCCCTTGTACATGGGGTAGCTGGCGATGCAGGCGGCCTTGAGCTGGTAGGCGGCGTCGAAGCTGGGGAAGTGGGGGACGTCGCTGTACCCGCGGAAGAGGACGCCGTTGACCTGCGTCTCGTCCTTGAGGGCGGTTTCGGCGCGCTGCACGAAGGCGTTGACGAGGTCGGCGGTTTTCTGGCTGGCGTCGTCGTGGGCCTGGGCGGTCATGGGTTGCACGCCGGTCGCCTGGGGGTCCACGTCGCTGAGGTTCGCGCCGAGGGGGCTGCCGCCGTTCGCGCGGAAGACGACCACGAAGCGGTGCTCCGACTCGGTGTAGATCTCGACGGGCGTACCGTCGATGTCGGGGATGGCGGCCTTGAGTTTGGCGACGATCTCGGCGTTCTTCTCGTCGCTGGGGCGGCCCGCGCGGCGGTCCTGCACGATGCGGTCCGCGCCGAGGGTGGCGAAGTTGCCGCGCACGGCGACGTCGCCCGCGCCGAGTTTCACGCCGATGCCGACGGCACTGAGGGCGCCGCGTCCGACGATGTACTTCAGGGGGTCGTACCCGAAGAGGCTGAGGTGGCCGGGGCCGCTGCCAGGGGTGATGCCCGCGCCGACGAGTTCGACCTGCCCCAGCTGGCTCTGCGCGGCGAGCGCGTTGAGGTTGGGGGTGTTGGCGGCGGCGAGTTCGGTGTCGCCGTTCGTGTCGAGGGGCAGGCCGCCCACGCCGTCGAGGACGACCATCAGGATCTTGCTGTCGGTCGGTTTGGCGAGGTCGCGGATGGTGTCCAGAAGGTCGCTCATGAACGTCAGTGTACGCCGGACACGAACTGCGGCACGTCAGGGCATATGGGCAGGTGCGGTGGTCGCCAGGATGCCGCCGAGGCTGGATTTATCGTTCTGGACAGTGTTCACCGCAGTGATCACCGCCGGGCTTGAACCGGGTGCAACCTCGCCCCGGTGGGATCAGAGAGACGCGGGCCGCGTCCCGGTGAAGGGAGCGGCCCGCGCAGGGGGGGTGGGGTCAGCGGCCGTCGATGCGGCCGTCGCTGGCGTCGGCGACCGTCTCGTCGATCTCTTGGACGACGGCGTCGGCTTTCGCCTCGGCAGCCTCGTCGCTCATGGCAGGCTGACGGGTGGCGAGGAACGAGCCGATGATGCCGATGGCGGCCATGACACCCCAGAAGATCGGGGTGGGCATGTGCCAGTAGGGCACGGCGGGGAAGATCTCGTGCGCGGCTTCCAGGGTCTCCAGGCCGAGTTTCACGGCGATCCAGCCGACCAGCGCGTAGGCGACGTGGTCGAACGCGGGGTACTTGTTCAGGAGTTTCAGGAACACGGTCGCCGCGATCCGCATGAGGATCAGGCCGATGATCCCGCCGATCACGACGATGGTCAGGCCCTGCTCGCGCGGCATGCCGCGGGGAATCAGCGCGACGCCCGCGAGGATCGAGTCGACGCTGAACGCGAGGTCCGTGAGGTTCAACAGCACGACGGTCGCCCAGAAGCCGCGGCCCTTGGCGTTCGCGTCGGCCTCGTCCTCGGTGCTGCGGTGCTTCAGGAAGTGCGAGATGGCGAGGTACGCGAGGTACGCCGCGCCGAAGGCCCGCAGCCACCAGTACTCGAGGATGTAACTGGCGAGCAGCACGCCCAGGATGCGCAGGACGACCGCCCCGCCGATGCCGTAGGCGAGCGCCTTGCGTTGCAGGTCACCCTTGAGGTGGCGGACCATGACGGCCAGCACCAGGGCGTTATCGGCCGAGAGCAGACCTTCGAGGAGAATCAGGGTGCCCAGGATCGCCCAGAATTCGGGCGTGATGGGGGGCCTTTCCAGCCCGAACATCAGCGGGCTCCGGTGGCAGCGCGGGCCGCCTGTGGGGTGGTGTTGGTCATGTGTGGCTTTCCTCTGGCCCCACAGCCGCCTCGGGGGCGGCTCAAGAGGCGCGGTGTGGTCAGCCTAGTGGGTGCGACCGGCCTCAGCCCTGCTGCACGGTGAACGTTTTGCACGCAAGGTGAGCACGCGCCGGGGGACACCCGGACGGGTGCAGCGGGTGGAGTCCTACGGATTCCGTTTGTTTCGCTGACAATCCGGAACTTCACCGGATTGCCAGCTCCACGTCCGGAGGAGCGCTTTGCTCCTTCTCTGCTCCGCAGCTCTACGAGTCGCATCCGCTCGGGTTGAAAGATGTTGCACACCTTTCAACCGGAGTTCATATCAGGCGAGGATCTGCCCGTGCTCGTCCAGCGCGGGGTAGGCCTCGCCGCGCTCGCGGTAGCCGGGGGCGAGGTCGGGGTACGCCCACTCGAACGCCCAGCGGCGCAGCTCCGCTTCGCTCAGTTGCGGGGCGTCGTACATCCCGGCGGCGAGCCGCTGGCGCTGCGCCTCGAACAGGATGGTCGCGGCGGCAACGGACACGTTCAGGCTCTGCACCATGCCGAACATCGGAATGATGATGTTGTGGTCGGCGGCGTCGGCGGCCTCGTCGCCCACGCCCCACTTCTCGGCGCCCAGCAGGACGCAGGTGGGGCGGGTGTAGTCCACCTCGCGGTAGTCCACGCTGCGCTGCGAGAGGTGCGTGGCGAGCACCTGGAAGCCCTGCGCCTGCAGGTCCCGCACGGCCCCCACGGCCCCTTCGTGCTTCTGTACCGGCACCCACTTGTGCGCGCTGCCGCTGGTCGCCTCGAAGGTGTGCCCGTCGAAATCCACGAGCCGCCCGCCGCGCGGCGGGACCGCGTGCGCCTGCAGTACGCCCACCGCGTCGCAGGTGCGCACGATCGCGGAGAGGTTGTGGGGTTTGTTCACCTCGTCCATCAGGACGGTCAGGGTGGGCTGCCGCTTACTCAGCACGCGCAGGATCTTGGCGTAACGCTCCGGGGTCATAACGCTCCAGAGTACCGCACGCCCGGCAGCGCCGCCCCGAGCGCCCCCATCAGCGGGGAGCGCCGCGCGAGCATCCGCGCCGTCCAGCCGTCATCCCGCGTCCCGGCGCGCAGGTCGTGCAGGGCGCCAGTCAGCAGGTGTGCCCACCACAGCGCCGGGATCAGCGCGCGGTCCTCGTCGCTCAGGGGGCTCACCTCGGCGTACCCGTGGATGACGTCGTCGTGCGCGCCGCGCCACGCCAGCGCGAAGTCTGCCAGCGGATCGGCGGGCCGGGTGAATTCCAGGTCGAGCAGGCCCGTCCACTGGCCGTCCTGCACGCGCAGGTTCCAGGGCGTGAAATCCCCGTGGATCAGCCGCCGGGGCCGCGTATGGACGTGCGCGGTGGCGGCGCGGGCGGCATGCAGGTGCGCGCGGAGCAGGCCCACCCAGCCCGGCTGCGCGGCCTCGTGGGCGTCCAGCAGTGCGTCACTGGACGGATCATGTAGGACTGCCAGTTCGTCGGGAAAACCAGGGCGATTCTCCGGCAGAGGCACCGCCGCCCAGCGCCCGTGCAGGTCCGCCAGCCAGCGGCCCCGCGTGCGGGCGTCCTCGCGGGGGGCGGGTTGGCCGGGCACCCAGGCGTGCAGCGTCCACACCGCTCCATCCATTTCGGAGGGGCCGCGCAGCCGCCAGGACAGGTCCAGCCCGCAGCCGGTCAGGCGGGTCAGCAGGTCCAGTTCGTACGGCGCGGCATCCGGGTCGTGCCAGCGGCGCAGCGCGGCGACCTCCGACCCGGCGCGCACCTGCCAGTGGCGGTTCAGGCGGCCCCCCAGCAGCTGCGGGTCGCGCAGATCCCACTCCAGCAGCAGGTCAGGGGGCGGGGTCACGCGCGGGTGAACAGCGCCGCGCCGTCCTCGCGCGTGCTCTCGCGCAGCGCGCCTGTCACGGCCAGGTACTCCGCGAGCGCGGCGGTCTGGTCGAGCAGCAGCACCGCCTGAATGGGCCGCAGGCGCGGGTGCAGCGCCAGCAGCAGGTCGTGGACGGTCATGGGGTGCGTGCAGGCGGCCAGCAGGCCGTCCAGTTTCTCGTGCGTGCGTGCCCGCAACGCGTGAATGCGGGCACGGGGGTCACGCATGGGCCCATCGTGCCCACCCAGGGCGAGGGTCACGCCGTCCAGCACCTCCACGCGATCCAGTGAGTGCAGGAACGCCGCCACCCCGCTGCCGGGCAGGAACCGCGCGGGCATCAGCGGCGGCGAGTTCAGCGGCAGCAGGTGATCGGCACTCAGGAGCACGTCGTCCACGCGCAGGCAGATCTGGTTCCCCTCGTGCCCCGGCGTGTGGATGACGTGCAGCAGATCGTCCAGCACGTCCCCATCGTGCAGGGGCGTGGCGACCGGGAGGGCGCGCGGCACACTGAGGTTCGAGCCCCGGCGGCGGATGCGGCCGTCCAGTTCGCTGCCGGGCGGCAGGCCCAGCCACGCGGCCTGTGCATCGGGCGGAGTCAGCCAGGCGGCACGGATCGCGCCCGGCTGCTCGATGAACGGCACCGCCGAATGGAACGCCGCCACGGGCGCGTCCGTGTGCTCCCGCAGGGCACTCAGGCCACCCAGGTGATCCGGGTGCGGATGCGTGATCACGATCCGGGTCAGGGCCTCCAGACTGACCGCCTCGCCGTGCCCGTCCCGCACCGCCGCGAGACCCGCCCGCAGGTCCCCCAGGCTGTCCGGGCCACTCCCACCCGTATCCACCAGCGCCGCATACGCCGGGGCGTGCGCGTCACCACGCACGAGCAGGTACACGTTCGCGCGGAAATTCGGGAAGGCCCGCACCGGCACCGTGTACACGCGCGTGCCACCACTCGTCACATGCCGCGCGGGAAGGGACAGGGAAGCCACGTCGGTCATGAGTGGACTCTAGCGGGTGTACATGCTCAGGACTCCCACTCAGGGTGTTGCACGCGACAGGGGACTCCTCACGCTGGCATTTAAACCCTCAAGGAACGGTCTGTGGGGCGCGGTAGGGTCAGACCATGCACCTGCCTCCTGCTGTTCTCGCGCTGGGCACCATCGTCAGCCTGCCGCTGCTGTTGATCGGTGGTTATGTCTGGCAGGCGGGGCTGGATCTCCACTCGCCCTCATCGGCGCGCGGGTGGATTGAACTGTGCGCACGTGGCCGCGAGGACGTCTTCTGCAAGGCTGCGCAGCGCGTGGTGAATGACGTCAAAGGTCCGGTCATCCTGATCTACCCCGGGGTAACCGGAGACCATGACCTGCTGGCGTCACTCACCCGCTGGAAGGGGCGGGTTCCCACCGCCGGGGAACTGGAGGCCCTGGTGCGAGCCAATCTCTTTGAGGCGGCGGCGCTCCAGACAGGCCAGATGAGGTCCCTTGATGGGCAGCTGCGGCAGGTGACCTGTGATCTTCCCGATCAGCGCCGGGGCTGCCGCCTGGATGGGCTGCGCGTGGTCCGGCGGGCAGAGCCGTGGAACGATGGCGCGCTCTATCTTCCGGCCACCCAGGAGAATCGGCTGGACTTCCTGCCCCCACTGTCCTCTCTGTCACCTGTACCTCTGCGGAACGGGGGAGGTTGACCCTCTCACCTGAGGGGCCGAGCGGGGGTTATTCCACCCACTGCCGGGCGTATTTTTCGATGTCGAATTTGCGTTTCAGGCCGCCGGCGTTCATGTAGCGCACGGTGCCGAAGATGGGGCGGCGGGTCCAGGGGCGGTCGTGCAGGCCGAACACCCACCCGACGCCCACCCAGGAGTTCGGGTCGCGGCCGTCCTGTTCGTGGCGGTTGTTCAGCCACAGCAGCGTGTCGAAGGCCTGCTGGGGGGTGGGGGTCCATTCGATGACTTTCTTGCCCCAGTACATGCGCATGTAGTTGTGCATGCGGCCGGTGCGGGTCATCTGGCGTTGCGCGGCGTTCCAGTACGGGTCGTGCGTCTGCGCGGCGTCCAGTTCGGCGCGGGTGTAGGTGTGTTCGCGGCGGTCCCCGGCGTGTTCTTCCAGGGTGGCGCGGGCCCAGGCGGGGAGGCCCGCGTAGCGGTCGTAGTGGGGGTTGTAGGTGGTGTAGTTGAAGCTGAGTTCGCGCCGCACGATGAGTTCTTCCAGGAAGGCGTCGGTGTCGGGGCCGGGGTGTTCGCGCGCGGCGAGCGCGGCGGTCAGCGGGGAGAGGTGCCCGTAGTGGAGGTGCGCGCTGAGGCGGCTGCTGCCGTCCACGGTGGGGTCGTTGCGCCGGGTGGCGTACCCGTCGAGTTTGCGGGTGATGAAGTCTTCCAGCAGGTCGTGCGCGGCGTTCTCGCCGCCTTCCTCGTCGCCGGGGGGGACGCTGTGGTCGATGGGGAGGGTCTTCAAGAGGCGGGTAGGATCGGTGATGTCCTCGCCGCCGTCCCAGTCGCGCGCCCGGCGTTTCAGGTCGTGGACTTCCAGTGGGACGAGGTAGTCGTGCCACAGCCGGTGGATCTTCGGGCGGATGGTCCGCGCGGCATACTCCTGTTTCCCGCTGACGGCGCGCACCGGGAGGACGGCCTCGGATTCCACCTGCACCAGCGGCACGTCCAGCCGGTCGGCCAGCCACTCGCGCCACTCACGCTGCAGGCGGGTGTAGCCCACGTCCGTCACGACCAGCGCCGCGCCCTCCCCTGCCGCACCGAGGGCCACCTCGGGCGGGTTTCCCAGCGTCACGCGCAGCGGCACGTCCCGCGCGGCGAGGTTCATCCGCAGGTCGCGCAGGCCCTCCAGCAGGTACGCGTAGTGACGGGCGTTCGCCTCGGGGTAACCGGGCGTCAGGCCGAACGCGGCGACCAGGGGCAGGTTCAGGCGGTTGGCTTCGCGCACGGCGTATTCCAGGGCGTGGTTGTCGCGGGTGCGGACGCTGGCCTGCACCCACAGCAGCACGAATCCCTCCCGGCGGGGCGTGCCGGGCCGCAGCGGCTGCACGCGGGCGTCATGGATCATGCCTGCCGTTGTACCAGTCGCGCGGCCCGCGCGGGGGTGGGATCGCTGACCGTTCCCTGGCAGCTCACGTCGGGGCTCAGCCCTGCGGGTTGTCCTCGGGGAGGCGGCGCACCGGGAGGCGCACCCAGCCGCGCCGGGAGATCCAGCGCAGCGCCCACACGACCAGCGCGCCGCTGAACTGCGCCTGGAACGGCGTCACGTGCGGGTGCAGCAGCCACACGGTCAGCGCTCCGGCGGCGGCGGCGGTGGCGTACAGCTGCTCGCTGCGGTACATGATCTCCGGGACCTCGTTGGCGATCAGGTCGCGGATCACGCCGCCGCCCACGCCGGACAGCATCCCGGCGAACACCACGCCCAGCGGCCCCAGCCCGAAGTTGATCGCGCCGATCGCGCCGGACGCCGCGAACAGGCCCAGGCCGACCGTGTCGAAGATGCTCAGCGTGCGCTCGAAGCGCGCCAGTCGCGTGCCGAACGCGAACGCCAGCCCGGAGCCCAGCAGCGCGGCGTACAGGTACGTCTCGTCCCGCAGGAACAGTGGAGGGGTCTGCCCGGTCAGCGTGTCGCGGATCGCGCCGCCGCCCACGGCGGTCACGCAGCCCAGCACCAGCACCCCGAACAGGTCGAAGCGTTTGCGGACGCCCAGCAGCGCGCCGGACATCGCGAAGGCCAGCACGCCGATCAGGTCCAGGACGCGCAGGCCGGTCTCCAGCGTGATGGGCGCCCACTCGAGTTCATGCACGTCACCCACTGTAAAACGCCGGTCCGGGGGCGCGGTCCTCTTTCATGAACAGCGCGGCCCGCGTCACTGTCCCCCGTTGCCGAGGGTGTGCTATACTCCCCGCTGTTGTCTCGGCTGGGTTCCCCCGGCGAGAATCGCGCCCCGGCGGGAAACGCCGTGTGGCCCAGGAGAACAGACATGGCCAAGCACCCCGTTCCCAAGAAGAAGACCAGCAAGAGCAAACGCGACATGCGCCGCAGCCACCACGCCCTCGTCGCGCCCAACCTGACCGAGTGCCCCCAGTGCCACGCGAAGAAGCTCAGCCACCACATCTGCCCCAGCTGCGGCTACTACAACGGCCGCCAGGTGCTCGCGGTCTAATCCCCGCCCGCACGGAATCCGCCCCCGCCCCGCGCGGGGGTGTTTTCTTGGCTGGCGCAGAAAGGCCCGCGTCCTCCGGGCGGAGGCGCGGGCCTTGAAGGCGGTTCCTTATTGTCCGACGGTGAGGTTCACGGTGCTCAGGGGCGCGGCGGCCGCGTCACCCAGCGGGCGGACCTCGTACGTGATCTGGCCGGGGCCGGGGCGACTCTGGTAGCTCCAGCCGCAGGTGGCGTCCAGCGGCACGTCCTTCGTGCCGATGACCCGCGCGCCGCGCCGGACGGTCACGCTGTACCCCCGGCCCTCACCGACTCCGCCGAAGCGGAAGGGTTCGTTCACGGTCTGGCCGTCCGTGATGCTCAGGGTGTAGTCCTTGGTGCAGTCGGCGGCGCTGGCGGTCGCGTCGGGCGCGCTGATCGTCGCGGTGACCGTCCCGAGGTCCGTGCCGTCCGGGCCGCGGAGCGCGTACGTGTGCGCCCCGGCGGTGGGGCTGGGCACGTCGAAGCTCCACGTGCCGTCCTCCCCAATGGTCAGGTTACCGAGGCTGGTGTCGTCCTCGAACAGTTCGACCTGCTGCCCGGCGGTTCCCGTGCCGCGCAGGGTGAACGTCCCGGCGGGCAGCGTGGCGTCCGCGGCGGGCTCGCTGATCGCGAAGGTCGCAGTCGTGTCCGTGCCACCAGTGTCCGTCCCGCTGGTCTCTGTAGTGCTGGTCTCTGTGGTGCTGGCCTCAGTGCTGCCGGTGCCTGTGCCCTCGGTCCCCGCGCTGGCGTCCGTGACATTCACCTTCAGTTCGCTGCGGCCACCGCCGCCGTCCACGCTGTACGTGTGTTCGCCGGGGGTGGGTGCGGGCAGTTCGGCCGACCATGCGCCGTCCGCGCCGACCGTGGCCTTCCCGACCTCCTGCCCCTGATCCGAGATGGTCAGGTCCGCGTTCGCGGGTCCGGTGCCGCTCATGGTGAACGGCTCGGCCGGGAGGTCCGCGCCGGACGTGGGGTTGGTCACGAGGATGCTGGCCGCCGCCTCGCCAGTCGCGGCGGGCGGATCGGTGCGGTTCTGGTTCACCAGCCAGCAGCCCCCCAGACCCAGGAGCAACAGGAGCGGAATGATCCACCAGGGGAACCCGCGCCGCCGCTCGACCGGAACTGGCGCCGGCGGGGGGGGTGGCGTGGTCGTCACGGGCGTCACCGGGGTGGCTGCGACCGGCACCGCCGCAGCGGGGGCGGCTGGAGGGGCACCGGCAGTGACGTCGTGGTCGAGCAGTGCGTTCAGGCCACTCATGCCCGCCGGGAGCAGGCCCCACAGGTGCCCATTCAGGCTGGCCAGCAGCGTCCCGAACGGCTGGGCCGCCAGACTGCCCGCGCGGGCCCGCGCGCCCAGCAGCGCCAGCAGCAGCGGCGCCAGCAGGGCCAGCAGACGCGTGGCGTTCGCTCCGCTGCTGCCCAGCGCCGACCCCAGACGCCCCGCGACCGGATTCAGGTTCGGGAAGAGCGTGCCCAGCAGCGCCCGTCCCTGCCCCTCCAGCCGCGCCGTCTCGGCCGGATCGGCCAGCAGCGCGGTGTTCAGGTTCCCCCCGTCATCCACGAGGTCCCGGGTGGCGCCGCTGCGGTCGAGCAGGTCCTGCGCGCCGACGTTCGTGCCGGCCCGCCGCACCAGGGCGGCCAGCAGCACCGGCAGGGCCGCCTGCGTCGCGCGCCCAGCGCCGGACGCGCTGTACCCGGCGGCCACGCCCACCTTCTCACCGGCCGCGCCAGACAGCTGCGCCCGCAGCCATTCCAGCAGTGCCGGGCCGGTCAGGGCGTCCAGCGCTCCTCGGTCAGACCCCACCCCAGCCGGGGCGGCCAGAGGCTCCGGCGTGACTGGAGGTGCAGGCGTGACCAGAGATTCTGGCGTCACGGGCGGCATCTCGTCCAGCCCGGGAACCGGCACGATGGGCGGCGTGGTCCGCAGTTGCCCACTGAGGTCGTTCAGCAGGGGCGTCACGTTCGCGCTGCTCAGTCCCGCTCGGCCCAGCAGACTCAGGAGCAGCGGAAGGGTCAGTTGCAGGACCCGGTCCGCGTCCTCCTCACTCGTGCCGGCCTGACCGGCCACCTGCCGAGCCAGGGTACCGGCCCGGTCGCCCAGCAGCGCCGGCGCCAGCAGCTCACCGGCCTGCTGGAGGTTCGACGCGCCGTCCGGCTCGTTCAGAACCGCGGCGACACTGTCGAACGGAGGCAGGCTGGCGACCGCCTCAGCGATGTGAGGTCCGGTGGGCGTACCGGCCTGCGCGGCCAGAGCGTCAAGTTGCAGGGGTAGACCGGCGTCCAGAAGGCGCCGCGTTCGGTCGGCATCCAGATCCGCCGCCTGCGCCAGGCGCGCCACGCCCGAATCATCAAAGAAGGAGTGCAGCAGTTCAACGAAATTCATGAGGGCCTCCCAGACGGACCTTGCCCCGTCCGTCCTGACCATCCCCACCCGCAGGCAGGGTTGTGCCGGATACCGCCACCGTACCACCGGCCCGGAACGCCCGGCAGGCGCGGCGATTCACGAATCCTTGACCCGCCCCCGCTCAGCACACGCTGCGGTGCGTCCCCTGAACGAACTCCAGACGGTTCCCGAACGGCTCGTGCAGGAACGCACGGGCCACCCCGGCCTCCCGATCGACGAGGCACGGCCACGGCACGGCTCCGCTGCACCGCTTCGGGTCCCACGAGTTCCGGCAGGCCCGGGAACGCCCCGAAGAACGCGCAGGCCTGCGCCTCGCACCCCACCGGGGCTTCGATCTGCACAGGACATCAGAACTCTGGTTCCAGGCCCCTGCGGACACCGCACCGCAGAGGCCCTCCACCGCCACTGCGATGTCCCCCTGCCTGCTCGCTCCGCTCGGGTGCGCCTGCGGCTCACCGGAAGATTCGGTGAGCCGGTCCAGTGATGACCGGGGCGGAGGGGAGCGCCTGCACCCCCTCCACCCCCGGTCACCCCCCGGATTTACGCCTGGACGCCGATCTCCTCGGCAGGCGGGTCGAACTCGTCACGGGCGCGGTCCACCAGCGTGAGGATGTCGTACGTGGCGACCAGCGCGCCATCCTGGTTGGTGATCTCGCTGCGCCACTCGACCACGCCGGTCGGGCGGGTCTCGCCGGGGCGCAGGTCCTTCCGGATCTTGCGCTTGCAGGTCAGCCGCGTGCGGATGGTGTCCCCGATGCTGACAGGCTCGACGAAGCGGAGGTTCTCCAGGCCGTAGTTTGCGAGCACCGGCCCCGGCGCAGGCGACACGAACTGCCCGGCCGCCGCCGAGATCAGGAAGTACCCGTGCGCCACGCGCTTCCCGAAGATGCCCTCCTTGGCCCCGATCTCGTCCACGTGCGCGTAGAAGTGATCGCCGGTCAGGCCCGCGAAGTTCACGATGTCCGCCTCGGTCACGGTGCGGCGGTGCGTGAGGAGGCTGTCCCCCACCTGAATCTCGTCGAAGGACTTGCGGAAGGGATGGACGACATCCTCGGTCACTTCGGCGCCGGGCACGAACTCCCGCGTGATGCTGGTGAGGGTGGTCGGGTCGGCCTGCACCGCCACACGGTTCATGTGATGCCGCACCGCGCTGAGGCCCCCCAGTTCCGAGCCGCCCCCCGCGCGGCCCGGCCCGCCGTGATTCAGCTGCGGCAGCGGCGACCCGTGCCCCGTATTCTCCTTCGCGTTGTCACGGTTCAGGACCAGCAGGCGGCCGTGCGAACTCGCCATGCCGAGCACCAGTTCCGTCGCCTCGGCGCGGTCACGGGACACGATGCTCCCGGCCAGCGAACCCCGGCCCAGCTTCGTGAGGTGAACGGCGTCCTCCAGCGAGTCGTACGGCAGCAGCGTCGCCACCGGCCCGAACGCCTCCAACTCGTGCGGCCCCCGCGCGGTCAGGGGGGTCTCGCACAGCAGCACCGTCGGGTCGAGGAACGCACCCTTCTCGCGGTCGCCGCCCAGCAGCGTCGCCTCGCCGCTGATCACCACACGCGCCTCCTGCTGCAATTTCGCCAGCGTCTCACGCACCCGCTCACGTTGCTCCACGCTCACCAGCGCGCCCATCCGCACGTCGTCGCGCGCCGGGTCGCCCAGCGTCACCTTCGCCAGCTCGCGGCGCAGGCCCTCCGTCACCGCCTCCACCAGATGGGACGGGACCAGCGCCCGGCGGATCGCAGTGCACTTCTGCCCGGCCTTCCCGGTCATCTCGCGCGCCACCTCACGCACGAACAGCGCGAACTCCGGGTCCTCCGGCTTCACGGACAGGCCCAGCACCGACGCGTTCAGGCTGTCCGCCTCCGCATTGAACGGCACCGACCGCCCCACGATCGCCGGATGCACCCGCAACTTCGCCGCCGTCGCCGCCGACCCCGTGAACGCCACCACATCCTGCTCCTCCACGTGATCCAGCAACGACCCCGGCTCCCCCGTCACCAGCTGCAGCGACCCCTCCGGAATCAGACCCGACGCCACGATGTCCCGCACCACCCGCTCCGTCAGGTACGCCGTCTGCGGCGCGGGCTTCACCAGACTCGGCATCCCCCCAATAAAGGCGGGCGCGAACTTCTCCAGCATCCCCCACACCGGGAAATTGAACGCATTGATCTGCACCGCCACGCCCTCCCGCGGCACCAGCAGGTGACGACCCACGAACGTCCCCTCCCGCCCCAACCGCTCCACCCGCCCGTCCGGCCAGAAGCGCTCGTCCGGCAGTTCCCGCCGCGCCGCACTCGCGTAACTGAACAGTGTGCCGATCCCACCCTCGATATCCACCCACGAATCCCGCCGGGTCGCGCCCGTCAGGGTGCTCATGGCGTAATACGCCTCCTTGCGCTCCATCAGGAACGCGCCCAGCGCCCTGAGCGCCCGTGCCCGCTCATGGAACGTCATGCGCCGCAACGCCCCGCCCGCCCGCCGGCCGTACGCCAGCGCCCCACCGAAATCCACGCCCTCCGACGAGATCACCGCCACCGGACGCCCATACACCGCGTCCACCAGCACCTGCCCATCCGCATTCGCATGCCACGAACCAGACACGTAAGACGCCGGACGAAGAAGATCAGAAGAGATTGATTGAGTCATATACGTTCCTCCAGTTGACAAGCCAGTTCCACGCGGCATCAGGCATAGGTGTCGAACTCCCACTGCATCCGCCGGGCCAGTTGTGCCACCACGATGTCCCAGGTCTCACCGACACAACGCGAGACCATCCGCTGCAAGACCTGCACGATCTCCACCCGATTGAATTCCTCCACGATCAGCAGATCCCAGCGCCACACGAACCCCTGCGACGCGCACTCCCGCCTCAGCCAGTCCGGCGAACAGACCGTCAGGCTGAAGGAATCCGCCGCATCCCCACCCACAGGCCCGACATAGAGCCGGAGCTCTACCCCGAAATCCGCAGGATGGTCCGGCGCGAAACTCTCGAACGACGAGTGATCGGCCAGCGAGATCAATTTCAGCTCAGCGATCATCCCACTCCCCCGACCGGGCGTTTACACTGCCGCATGACAATCACCACGCAGCATGAACTGGACGGCATGACCCTCGCCGGGAAGGTCGTCGCCCGCACCCTGGACGCCCTGCGCGCCGCCGTCGAACCGGGCGTCACGCCCGCTGAACTGGACGCCCTGGCCGGGCAGATGTTCGCGCAGTTCGGGGCGTTCTCCGCGCCGCGGGCCGAGTACGGCGCGCCCGTGAACGTGTTCATCAGCGTGAACGACGACATCGTGCACGGCCTGCCCACCAACCGCCCGCTTCAGGCGGGTGACGTGGTGTGCATCGATGTCACGCCGAACGTCGGCGGGTTCGTCGCGGACGCCGCCATCACGGTCGCCGTGCCACCCGTCTCCCCCACCGCCGCCCGCCTCATCGAGGCGGCCGAGGCGGCCCTGGCGCGCGGCCTGAACGCCGCCCGCGCTGGGCAACCCCTGAACGGCATCGGGCGCGCCATCCAGACCGAAGTGCAGCGCCGGGGCTTCACGCTCCTGCCGGAACTCCAGGGGCACGGCGTGGGCCGCGCCATCCACGAGAAACCCGACGTCCCCAACTATTACCGCCCCGCACTCCGCAAACCGCTGCACGAGGGGCTCGTGATAGCCGTGGAACCCATGATCAGCACCGGCCGCAGCCCCCGCGTCCGTACACGCCGCGACGGCTGGACGCTCGCCACCACCGACGGCGGCCTCGCCGCCCACGTCGAACACACCATCATGATCACAAAGGGGAGGCCGGTGATCCTGACGGCGTGAGCATGAGTGTGTCCCGGCGCGGAGTCTCAAACTCACAACATTCCCGTAAACCACTCTGGATAGATTTCACGGCGAGCCATCCAATCAGAGGGGAGTGGATTCCGGCTGCTGAGGGCGACGATGCTGCCCACGATGGCGCAGATGGTGTCCCGGTCGCCTCCAGCACTGACTGCGTTCCAGACGGCTTCCTCGTAGTCTCTCAGATGATTAGCGGCGCACCATATGGCGAAGGGGACGGTGTCTTGAGCAGAAATCTCACTGCCGTTCCCGAGCATCTGGCCTGCGTGAACAGGTGACGTTCCCGTTGAGAGTCGGCTGGCCCGGAGCAGGCGACTTCTGACCGCACTTTCGGGAACATTTGATGCGACACCCAGGATGAATTCTGTGGGCGACGACCAATGATCTCGGCAGGCCAGAGCCGCAGCTAAGGCGACCGCAACGGCTCCTGCAATAGCTTCCGGGTGCGTGTGCGTGGTCAGGCTGGACAACTGCGTCTGCTCGACGCAGGTAGGAAGATCATCTGCGAAGAAGGCACCAATAGGACCGGCCCGCATGGCGGAACCATTCCCCCACGAGCCCTGCCCCTCAAATGCTCCGGCGATGGTGGCACGCCATTCAGCGCCTTCGTGTATATCCGACAACACGCGCCGCATGCTGGGGCCGTAACCACGGGTCATGTCATGTCGCAGCGCAAAACTTTGCATCAGGCTGTCTTGTTCGATCTGACCATTTTGACTGAGATTCAGCACGACTGACAGGGCCATCTCGGTATCGTCGGTGTAGTTCCACGGTTGATCGGGAATCTTACGGTGTCCGACCAGTTCCTCGAACTGCGCCACGTCAGTGAAGAACAGCTCTCCGAACTGATCCCCGAGAGTCAATCCGTCCAGAGATCGCAGGGCGCGTTGCATACGGCTTCCATCAGGGTGAGACACCACCTGACTATAGGCAGTGGACATCACACGCTCTTGAAGCCCTCGAAGGGTTCGCGGCAGGCGTCGCAGACGTACATGCGCTTGCAGAGGGTCGGGCCGAACGAGGCGGTCATGCGGACGTTCAGGCTGCCGCAGCGGGGGCAGCGGGTGGGTTCCGCGTCCAGCTGAATGAGCTGCCCTTCCCCGGTGGGGGCGGGGGGCGCGATGCCGTACTGCCGCAGCCGCTCCCGTGCGTCGTCGCCGATCCAGTCGGTCGTCCACGGGGGCGTGAGGGTGCTCCTGACCTCGACGTCCGTGACGCCCAGGTCGCGCACCGCCTGCTCGATGCTGCCTTTGATGACGTGCAGGGCGGGGCACCCGCTGAAGGTGGGCGTGAACGTCACCGTCACGCGCCCCGCGTCGCCCACGGTCACGTCCCGCACCATGCCCATGTCCGTGATGCTCACGACGGGAATTTCAGGGTCTGGAACGCTGGCGAGCGCGGCCCAGATCGTGGATGGTTGAAGGTTGACGGTCGATGGAGCGTGTTCCTCCATCAACTTTCCACTCTCAACCTTCGACTGTTTCACCAGACCTCGGCGTCGGGGTGTTGCCGGGCGACGCTCTGCATTTCTTCCAGCAGGGGGGCGAGGTGGTGGGTGTGCGTGTCGCGGCCGGGTTGGGTGGCGGGGGCGTCGGGGAGGGTGAGGCCGCATTTGTCCACGAGGTGCCGGGTGACGAGGTCGGTCCAGCGGGCGTGCACGGCGTTCAGGTCGGGGAGGATGCCCGCTGCGGTCAGCTCGGCTTCACCCTCAACCGGCTGGAAGAGTTGCGCGGCGTGCGGCCACAGTTCCGTCAGGGCGGCCTGGGTGCGGCGTTCACTCTCGGGGGTGCCGAGGGCCAGACGTTCGACCCACAGCGCGGTGTGCTGCACGTGGAATTTCTCCTCGCGCACGGCCTTCGCGGCGATCTCGGCGAGGGGCGCGTAGGTGCTGCGGGTGGCGGCTTCCAGCCACAGGGCTTCGGCGGTGTCGTACAGGAACTGGCGGACCATCGTGAACGCCCAGTCGCCTTTCGGAAGTTCCACGAGGCGGGTGTTGCGGTAGTCGTCCGGGCCGCGCCAGAACGCGACCTGGTCGGGGTCGCTTCCGCCGAGGGTCTGCGCGAGACTCAGGTATAGCCCGGCGTGCCCGAGTTCGTCCTGCGCGATGTTCGCCAGCGCGATGTCCTCTTCGAGGATGGGGGCGTGTCCTGTCCACTCGCCGTCCCGGTGCGCGAGGATGATCTCGTCGTCGGCGAGGACCGTGAGTTTCAGGAGGAGCGCCTGGGTCTGCGTGTCGGTGAGGGTCTGCGCGGGGGCGGTCATGGGGTCACCTTCGTGGCGTCGTGCGGGTGGTCGTACACCTTCTGCTCCCCGATGTGGGGTTCCTCGTTCACCTGCCGGGGCATCAGCCCGGCGCGTTTCAGTTCGCCGACGTGACGGCCGATCACGCCGTAGTGCTGCTGCTGCTTGTACGTCTTGTCCTTCGCGGGCGCGAACCAGCTCTCGACGGTGCCGGGGTCCTCGTCCGTGCGGACGACGGCTGTTTCGGGGAACACCATCCAGGCGAGCACGTCGGGGTGCAGGCTCTGCGCCTGCCGCAGCGCGTCGCCGCTCCCGCTGGCCTGCACGGTGCCGCTGAGGTCCACGAACGTCATGCTGCGTTTGTTCGTGCGTTTCACGCCCACGTGGTACGTCCCGGCCTCGCCCGGCGAGTCCAGCAGCGCAGGATTCGTGGTGAGCTCCTCGGGCGTGGCGGTCAGGATGTCGTCCTCACGCACGCACCAGAGGCTCACGGCGGCCGGGCGGCGCACGAACACGTTCCGCGCCGTGAGGAGCGCATGCGGCGGGTCACCCGCGTGCACGCTCCCCACCGCCTGATGCGGGCGGTTAGGGGCGTCCTGCTTGAACACCTCCCAGCGCGGCCACTGCGTATCGGAGGAAGGGAAGTGAGGTTGAGTCATGGGTGATTCCTTTCTGGGCTGCGGGGTTCTTCAGTCGGCCGCGACGGCGCGTTGCCGGTCGGTGTAGGCCTGGAGGGCGTCGCGGACCCAGGCGCCGTCGTCGTGGGCGTGCTGGCGGGCGCCGAGGCGTTCCCTGTTCAGGCCCTGTTCGCCGCGGATGACGGCCCAGAATTCGTCCCAGTGGATGGGACCGTGCCGCCAGTTGCCCTGCTCGTCCTGGTGGAGGTCGGGGTCGGGGATGGTCAGGCCCGCTTCCATCAGTTCGGGGACGTGTTCGTTGATGAATTCCTGCCGGACTTCGTCGTTGCTCTTGAGCTTGATGCCCCATTTCGAGAGGACGCCGCTGTTGGGGCTGTCGGCGTCGTGCGGGCCGAGCATCATCATGGCGGGCCACCACCAGCGGTTCAGGGCGTCCTGCGCCATGGCGCGCTGTTCGGGTGTGCCCTGGGCGTAGGCGACGATCATTTCCTTGCCCTGTTTGTGGTGGAAGGTTTCTTCCGAGCAGATGCGGACCATGGCGCGGCTGTACGGGCCGTAGGAGCACCCGGCGAGCATGGTCTGGTTCTTGATGGCCGCGCCGTCCACGAGCCAGCCGATCATGCCGACGTCCGCCCAGGTGTGGGTGGGGTAGTTGAAGATGCTGCTGTATTTGGCCTTGCCGCTCAGGAGGGCCTGGAGCATGTCCTCTCGGGTCGCGCCGAGCGTTTCGGCGGCGTGGTAGAGGTACTGGCCGTGCCCGGCCTCGTCCTGCACCTTGGCCATGAGGATAGTCTTGCGTTTCAGGCTGGGGGCGCGGGTGATCCATTCGCCTTCGGGGAGCATGCCGACGACTTCGCTGTGGGCGTGCTGGCTGATCATGCGGATGAGCTGGCGGCGGTACTCGGCGGGCATCCAGTCGCCAGCCTCGATCTTCTCGCCGCGCGCGATGCGGGCCTCGAAGTGCGCGTGCTGCTCAGCAGTTTCGCCGGGTGTGATGCCGGTCTGGGCGGGGGTGGGTTGGGTCATGGGGGCAACCTCCTGATGGGACTGCCCCCAGTGTACCTAACGAGCGTTAGGTTGGATGTGGCCTGGGTTGCACCTGCTCCCCCGCCGCCCGGTGCCCCAGCGGCCCGTGCTCCGCACCCAGGCCCGGCGCGGCGCGGATCGCGGCCTGCAGGTACGCGTGCGCCGCCCGCACCGCGTCCGGCAGGGCCAGACCGCGTGCGAGGTTCGCGGTGATCGCCGCCGACAGCGTGCAGCCCGTGCCGTGCGTGTGCCGCGTGTGCTGCCGCGCCGCCCTCAGCGTGAGGTGGTGGCCGTGGGCGCGCAGTTCGTCGGTGACGGTCTCGCCGGGCGCGTGCCCGCCCTTCAGGAGGAGTGGCGTGGTGTCCGGCACGCCCGCCGCGCGCAGGGCCGCCCACTCGGGCACGTTCGGGGTGACCAGCGTCGCCAGCGGCAACAGCTCGTCCCGCAGGGCGTGCAGGGCACTCGCGTCCAGCAGGGCGTCCCCGCTCTTGGCGAGCATGACCGGATCGACGACCAGCGGCAGCCCCCGGCCCCGCAGGGCGTCCGCCACGGCGCGCACCAGCCCCGCGTTGCCCAGCGCACCCGTCTTCACCGCCGCGACCGGGAAATCGTCCAGCACGGACCGAAGCTGCGCCGTGACCAGATCCGGCGGCAGCGGGTGCGCCGCCTGCACACCCCGGGTGTTCTGAGCGGTGATCAGCGTCAGGACACTCGTGCCGTACACACCGTGCGCCTCGAAGGTCTTCAGGTCCGCCTGGATGCCCGCCCCCCCGCCGGAATCCGACCCCGCGATGGTCAGGGCGACTGGAACGGTCACGCGCTGACTCCGCGTTCGGCCAGCGCCAGCACCCGCGCCGCCGTGACCGGGGCGAGCAGCGACCCGTGCCGTCCGTGCCCCGCCGCGACGAGCACGCCCGGCAGGGTCGGGTGCGGCCCGACCAGCGGCAGACCGTCCGGCGTGACCGGGCGCAGGCCCACGAGGTGCGCGGCGACCTCCGCCCCGTCTGCGCCGGGCACGAGCGTCCGGGCCGCGCCGCGCAACCAGCGGGCCGCGTGGGCGTCGGGCGTGGTGGCCCAGCTGAGGCGCGCTGTCGCGCCGACGTACAGGCCGTCCGGGCGGGACAGCGCGTAACGGGAGAACCCTCGCGCGGGCGGGCCATACCGCGCACCCACACCGGGAACGCCGCGCAGCAGCAGCGCCTGCCCCTGCTGCGCCCCCACCGGCACGCCGAACGCGCCACTCCACGCGCCCGCCGCGAGGATCACCCGCCCGGCGAACCAGTCGCCCATGTCCGTCCGCACCCGCACCCCGCCCACCGACGGGATAAGGGACTGGACGTGCGCGGCCACCACCTCCAGCCCCTGCCGGGCCGCGTGGACCACCGAGGGCGGGTGCAGGCTCCCCTCCCCCGGCGTGCAGGCCACCCCACCGCCCGGCTGCACGCGGGTCACGCCGGGCCGCAGGTGAACCGGCACGCCCGAGCGTTCCAGCGCCGCCGCCAGCGCGGGCCAGCGCCGCAGTCCCTCCAGCGCGTCCGGGTGCAGGGGCGTACCGCGCAGCCGCTCGCCGTCCGGAGTGAGCAGGCCCGCCGCCGCCCGCCACGCCGCGCCCGGCCGGTCCGCGTTCAGCACCAGCACGTCCGCGCCCGCCCCCCGCAGCGTGAACGCCACCAGCGACCCGATCAGGCCGCCGCCCACCACGATCACCTCCCGCGCGCGGGTCACGGGCGCACCCCCTCCCGGCCTCCCCCCTCAAGGGAGAGGGGCGAGAACACGTCCAGGCAGGTCACACGGGCACCTCCGGGTCGGGCAGGCGCACCACCCCGCCCGTGGGACTGCTGGGGCTGGCGTGCGCGCGTTCCGGCATGCGCCCGGCCAGGAACGCCGCGCGGCCCGCCTGCACGCCCAGCGCGAAGGCGTGGGCCATGCCGACCGGGTCGCGCGCCTCGGCAATCGCGGTGTTCACCAGCACGGCGTCCGCGCCGAGTTCCAGCGCCTGCGCCGCGTCGCTCGGGACACCCAGGCCCGCGTCCACGACGATGGGCACGCGCGCGCCGTCCAGCACGGTGCGCAGCAGCTCAGGACTGCGCAGGCCCCGCCCGGAACCGATGGGGCTCGCCAGGGGCATCACGGCGGCGCACCCGGCGTCCTCCAGCGCGCGGGCCAGCACCGCGTCCGCCTGCATGTACGGCAGCACCGTGAACCCGTCCGCGGCCAGCGCCTCGGCCGCGCGGAGCGTGCCCACGGGGTCGGGCAGCAGGTAGCGGGCGTCGGGAATGACCTCCAGCTTGATCCAGTTCACGCCGGTCGCCACGCGCGCCAGCCGCGCCACGCGCAGCGCCTCGTCGGCGGTGCGGCACCCGGCGGTGTTCGGCAGGAGTTGCAGGGCGTCCCAGTCCAGCGCGTCGAGCAGGCCGTCGTGCCCCGGTGCCCGCAGTTCGACGCGGCGGATGGCGACGGTCACGATCTGCGACCCGCTCGCGGCCAGCGCCTCGCGCATCACGCCGAAATCCGTGAACTTGCCCGTGCCCGTCATCAGGCGCGAGGTGAACACCTTGCCGCCGAGGGTGAAGGGGTCGGGCGTGTGCGGATGCTGCTTCATGACGAACCTCCGGTGAATGGACGCGCAGGTTCTCTATTCCGCAGAACCCGCACCTGTTCCTGCTCGCTCCGCTCGGGGGCAGAGGGCCTGACGGCCCACGCTGCCCCGGAACCGTCAGCCCCCACCGATGACGCGGACGATCTCGATGACATCTCCGGCCTCCAGGGTGCGGTGCGGCGCGCGGGCGCCGGGATACACGTCGTCGTTCACGCCCACCGCGACGCGCGCCGGGTCGACGTTCAGGTCGCGCAGCAGGGCGTGCAGGGTCAGGCCGGGCGTGAGTGGCCGCGCCTCACCGTTCACGGTCAGGGTGGCGGGGCGGGTCACGCGGGCACCCCCCGCAGCGCCCCCAGCAGGTCCGACGCGGCCTGCGCGGGGTCGCGGGCATCCAGCACGGCGCGGACGACCGCCACGCGGGTCGCCCCGGCGGCCAGCACCTCGTGGACGTTCGAAGCGTCGATCCCGCCGATGGCGTACCAGGGCAGCGGCGGGTTCAGCGCGGCCACCGCGCGCACGTAGGCCAGTCCGGCGGGCGCGCGGCCCGGTTTGGTCGGCGTGGCGTGCACTGGCCCGGCAGCGATGTACGCTGGCGCGTCGGCCAGCGCGGCGTGCGCCTGCGCGGGGGCGTGGGTGCTGCGGCCCAGCATCAGCCCCGGCGCGAGCTTCCGCGCCCAGGCGGGCGGCAGGTCCCCCTGCCCCAGGTGCACGCCGTCCGCCCCGCACGCGGCGGCGACGTCCACGCGGTCGTTGATGAAAAACGGCACGCCGCGCGCACGGGCCAGCGCCGCCACCCGCTCACCTAGCGCGATGTAGGGGGTGGCCTCCCAGTCCTTGCAGCGCAGTTGCAGCGTGTCCACACCGCCATCCATCGCAGCGGCCACCCGCGCCAGGAAGTCCGCATCGGCCTGCCCGGCGCGGGGCGTGGCGACGAGGTACAGCTGGCCGAGCGTCACGCCTCCCCCTCCGGCCCGTGTTCCTGGCGGGGCACGTACACCTCTCCGCCCAGCGCGCGGAACTCGCGGGCTTTCTCCTCCAGTCCGGCCAGCACGTCGGGGGCGCGCAGGTCGTGGCTGAGTTTCATGGAGCAGAAGTGCGGGCCGCACATGGAGCAGAAGTGCGCGGTCTTCGCCGCGTCGGCGGGCAGCGTCTCGTCGTGCAGCGCGCGGGCCTTCAGCGGGTCCAGGGACAGGTTGAACTGATCCTCCCAGCGGAACTCGAACCGGGCCTTGCTCAGGGCGTTGTCGCGGGCCTGCGCGCCGGGATGGCCCTTGGCGAGGTCGGCGGCGTGCGCGGCGATGCGGTACGCGATCACGCCGTCACGCACGTCCTGCCGGTCCGGGAGGCCCAGGTGCTCCTTCGGGGTGACGTAACACAGCATGGCGGTGCCGTACCACGCGATCTGCGCCGCGCCGATCGCGGACGTGATGTGGTCGTAGCCGGGCGCGATGTCGGTCGTGAGCGGCCCCAGCGTGTAGAACGGCGCCTCCTGGCACACGTCCAGCTGGCGGGTCATGTTCTCGCGGATGAGCTGCATGGGGACGTGGCCGGGGCCCTCGATCATGGTCTGCACGCCGTGGTCCCACGCGACGCGGGTGAGTTCGCCCAGCGTGTCGAGTTCCGCGAACTGCGCGGCGTCGTTCGCGTCCTCGACGCTGCCGGGGCGCAGGCCGTCCCCGAGGCTGAAGGTGATGTCATACGCGGCGAGGAGCTCGCAGATGTCCGCGAAGTGCGTGTACAGGAAGTTCTCGCGGTGATGCGCGAGGCACCACTTCGCGAGGATGCTCCCGCCGCGCGACACGATCCCGGTGCGGCGCCGCGCGGTCAGCGGCAGGTGCGCCAGCCGCACGCCGGCGTGGACGGTCATGTAGTCCACGCCCTGCTCGGCCTGTTCGATCAGCGTGTCGCGGTACACGTCCCAGGTGAGGTCCTCGGCCACGCCGCCCACCTTTTCCAGCGCCTGATAGATCGGCACGGTGCCCACGGGCACGGCGCTGCTGCGCACGATCCACTCGCGGGTGGGGTGGATGTGCCGCCCGGTGGACAGGTCCATGACCGTATCCGCGCCCCAGCGGGTCGCCCAGATCATCTTCCCGACCTCCTCCTCGATGGAGCTGGTGACGATGCTGGTGCCGAGGTTCGCGTTGATCTTCACGCGGAAATTCCGCCCGATCACGGTGGGTTCGAGTTCCGGGTGGTTGATGTTCGCGGGGATCACCGCGCGGCCCCGCGCGACCTCCGACCGGACGAATTCCGGCGTGATCTCACGCGGGATGGCGGCCCCGAAGGCCTGACCGGGGTGCTGGTGCGTCAGGTCGAAATCCGCCTCCTGCCGCAACTGTTCGCGCAGGGCGACGAATTCCATCTCCGGGGTGATCTCGCCGCGCCGTGCCGCCTGAAGCTGCGTGATGCCCGTGCCGGGGCGGGCGCGGCGCGGGCGGGGCACGCGCGGGAACGGCAGCGGGCCACTGACGTCCAGCGCCGGGTGGTGCCGCTCCCGCGCCAGTTCCAGCCGGGCGTCCCCGGCCAGCCAGGGGCGCGCGTGCCCCAGCCCGGCGCGTAGGTCCACGCTCAGGCGGGCGTCCGTGTACGGCCCGCTCGTGTCCGGCACGAGAACCGCCGGGTTCGGCACGCTGCGGGTCAGGTCACCCACGCGTTCCAGGGTCGGCGACTGCCGGATGCGCCGCGCGGGCACCCGCACCCCGGCATGAATGGTGCCGCTCAGGTACACCTTCTCGCTGTTCGGGAACGGCGCGGTCAGCTCCGGGTCGAGAATCGTCAGGGCTTCGGTCGGGGGTGGGGTCAGGGTGGTCATGAACACTCCGGGCAATTGGGAACAGGACGGAGCCGCCGGGCACCCGCGAGGGCGTCCGGAGCTGGGGGGGCGACTGTCAGGGCCGCCCGTCAGGTCGGGTCAGGTCAGTGGATTCGCAATAAAAAAACGCCCCCCTCACGCGTCGGAGGGGGGCGAAACACGCAAAGACGTTTCGGCACCCGTCACGCTCCCTCCGCTGGTATGAACCAGATCAGGTTCCTAGGGTTGAACACGGTGTTCTCTCAGCCGACCCTGTTGACGGTCGGCACCCCTGGTGACTGTGCGGCGAGTGTACACCGCCCGCACCCCGCACGAAAGCAGGGCTGGCCTTCCCCGTCCAGACGGGCGAAGATGAGGGCACACGCCTTCCAGAGCCCCACAGGCCAGCTGAACCTTGGAGGAACTGCCCATGTCCCGCGTCCCGCACCACGTGATCCTCATCACAGAGCGTCCTGCTCTTGCAGGCGGCCTTGAGCACCTTCTGAACAGCTACGGCAGGGAATTGATTGCCGATTGGTATTTCGACGATGCAGCCGATACCTTGCGTGACCGGAATTCCATCCCGGAAATCCTTGATGTGGCGACACGCATCTCTCAGACGCCCGGCCACCTCCTGGCCGACCTGTACACCGATGAGGAGGCGTCCTTCCAGCTCTGGCTCAAGCGCCCTGAAGACCAGATCGGAGTCACGTTCCGCCTGGAGGACTACCGGTTATCGGAAGTCCTGGCCCGCAAAGATCGGCTCTGTCTAACTGTGTCGGTACCGCTGATTCCTGACATGTGCGGCGACACCAACGGGGCGGCTTTCAGGCTCCTGCGACTCCTCGTGGATGCATTCAGTCCGTTACTCCTTTTCACGGCGGGCGATCACCACCCTTCCGATTACATGGGGAATGCCAGAACCTTGGAATTTCACAGAATCGCCCACTTTCCAGCTGTCCAGATCACCGACGGCGGCCCGCTATTCATCACTCAGTCTCTCTGGCAGCGTCTGGCGCAGGAGCGCCAGGACGAGGTGCTGAGTCTCTTCATTCCCTGCGGCGAACGGGAAGATCTCCACGGTCGACTCTTCAGGAATCAATTCGGTCCTGGATTACCCATGCCACATCATGTGCTTGCCCGACTCTTCGATGCCCTCTGAACGGTTCAACATCCGTTTCCGTGCGGCTTCGTTTCTCTTGCTCCGGAGGTTTCCATGAATCGCGCCCTGCTGCTGTCCCTGCCTGCCCTGCTGCTCCTGTCCCCTGTGCATGCCCAGAGTGCCCAGCCCCTGAAGACGACCCTGAGCACCTGCGGGGCGTACACCGTGAAGACCGTGGAGAACGGCTTCGAGGACCCGGAGGACCGCGTGACCCTGTCGCGGGCGGGCGTGACGTACGCGACCGTCACGGACACGATGGTGGGCGTGGACTGGTGCCGGGATGTGACGGGGGACGGCGTGCCGGAGGTGCTGCTGGCGGGCTTCTCGGGCGGCGCGCACTGCTGTTTCACGCATCACCTGTACTCGCTGACCAGCCCGCCCCGGAAGCTGTTGACGGCGTTCAGCGCGCACAGTGATTCGCTGGACGCGCAGCAGCTGGACGGGCGGGGGCCGCTGGAGTTGATCGGGTCGGACTGGCGGTTCGCGTACGGGTACGGGATGAGTTTCGCGGAGAGTGCGCCGCTGCCGGTGGTGTACTCGCTGCTGCCCACGCCGGGCGGGGCGCGGTTCGTGGAGAACACGCGGGCGTTCCCGGCGTTCATGGAGTCGTACTCGTTGACGCGGCCCGGCGATCAGCTGTTCGGTGGTGGGGTGCTGGCCGAGTACGCCACGCGGCTCATCACGCGCGGCGGGGCGGCGGCGGACGCGTGGGCGCAGGGCCTGAAGCCCCCCTACCGTGACTGGCTGGCGAACTACGGGCCGGACGTGGCGCAGGACCTCTCGGATTTCGGGCTGTGGGACTGGCCGACGCGGGCCGGGGTGAACGCGGACGCGCAGCGGGGCGGGATCGGCGGGGCGTTCCTCGCGCCGGGCGCGAGGGCGTACCTGGGGCAGGTGGTCGGCCGGGAGGGAGCGACGCTGCGCCTGTACCGGGTGCAGGGGTCAGAGGTGGTGGCGGGTCCCGCGCTGCTGAGCGTGCCCGTCACCCGTGACCGGTACGGCGAGCCGGTCGTGCCGGTGTGGCCGTCCACGACGGTGCGCCGGGCGTCGGGCCGGGATGACGCGCTGCTGCGGGACACGCGCAGCGGCAGCGTGCGGTACCTGCCGGTGCGCGTGTCGGCCGGCGGCATGACGGAACTGAAGGACGACGCGCTGGGCGTCACGGCGCGCCTGCTGGGCGACCTGAGTGCGCTGGCGGGGCACGTGGCGGCGCAGTACCAGGACGTGAAACGCACGCCCGAGCAGCAGGCCGAGGTGCGGCGGCGCGTGCAGGCGGCCGTGACCCGCGCCCAGCCGTGGTTGACGGGCTGGAAGGGCCAGGGGGCGTTCGCGCTGGCGCGGCTGGGGAACTTCACGTTCAGCTCCCTGCGACTGCTGACGGACACGACCACGCGGGCGCAAGCGGTCATGACGACCACGGTGGGCTTCACGGACGCGGACACGGACAGCGAGTACGTGCTGGGGGAGCGCTTCACGATGATCGTGAATCTCACGCGGGGCGCCCAGGGCTGGGCGGTCACGGACTGGACTCTGGTGCCCCGCACGGGTGAACTGAACGAGGAGTGATCCGGACTTCGCAAAGCTGCGCAGCAGAGCGATCAGGAGAGAAATGGGTTCGGGTCGGTCGGCCACACAGACGGAGTCCATCTGAACAGCGCAGCGCGCCGCCCGGCACTGAATTCCGGGCGGCGCGCTGGGTTGGGTGTGGGTTACGGGAGGGCTTCGGCCTCACGGACGATCTGCACGACGCGTTCGCGGATGTGGCGTTCCTCGCGCAGGTAACGCTGGGCGCTCATCTGCACGCCGATGGCGGCCACCACCGTGTCGGTGTCGCCGTGCGCGGTGTGCAGCGCGTGGTAGGGCACGCCCAGGGTGCACTGGCCGGGGACCCATTCCTCGATGGAGTACGCGTACCCGAGGCGTTTGACCTTGGCGACCTCGGTGCGCCACTCGTCCAGGCTGGTGATGGAGCTGGGCGTGCACGCGGCGAAGGTGCGGGGGGTGATGTCGGCGTGCGCGTAGAGGATCTTGCCGCTGGCGGTGGCGGTGGCCGGCAGGTAGATGTCCAGGGGCAGGTCGATGTCGGCGTCCGGGTGGCGTTCGCGGATGGCGGCGACGACCTCCTCGCCTTCCAGGATGCACAGGAACGCCACGGCGCGGACTTCCAGCGCCAGCCGGGTGATCAGGGCGCGGGCTTCCTGGAACCAGGGCAGCGAGGAGGTGAGCTGGGCGCCCATCTCGGCGATGTGCCAGGAGAGGCGGTATTTCCCGGCGGGGGTGCGGCGCAGGAATCCGGCCTCGGTCAGTCCGGCGAGGTACGCGTGGGCGGTGGCGCGGGGGACGCCCAGGTGCGCGGCGAGGGCGCGCACGCCCCATTCGGGTTGTTCGGCGCTGAATGCACCCAGGATGTTCGCCGCCTTCTGAAGAGAGAGCACGCGTCCAGCTTACAGGGACAAGCCAGGATTGTATACATCTTTTCCGGCCAGTGTACCCGGTTCATCCACCCCGCACCCCACCTCCGCTAGAGTGCCCGACGTGCGCGCCCCCGCCCTGCTCCTGTTGCCTCTGCTGGCCTCCCTGAGTGCCCTGGCGGCCACCACCCCGGCCCCGACCACACCAGCCACGCCGGGCGCCGCCCTGACCGAGCAGATCGCACGCGGCGAGACCACCTACGTCCTGGCCTGCGCCATGTGCCACGGCGACCGCCTGGAGGGCGTCAGCGCCATGGCCCTTAGCGGCGAGGACTTCCACACGCTGTACCGCCCGCTGCCGCCCCGCGCGCTGCACGACCTGATCCGCGACACCATGCCGTACGACCGCCGCGGCACCCTCAGCGCCCAGGAGGTCCTGGACGTCACCGCGTACCTCCTGCACGAGAACGGGCTGCCCATCCCGGACGGCGGGGTGCGGACCGACACCCTGGACCACACCGCGCCGGAGAGCGTTCCGCAGGACGATCCCGCAAGCTGAGCCCTGCGGCGTTACGCGCGCAGGTAGGCGAGCATCAGGTCGCCCGTGGCGCGCAGCGCGTCGGTGTGCGTCCGTTCGTAGGCGTGGCTGGCGTCCACGCCCGGCCCGATCAGCGCGACTGGGTAGTCCCCGCCCGCGCGCCACGCGGCGGTGCCGTCCGAGGCGTAGTACGGGTAGATGTCCACCCGCAGGTCCAGGCCCGCCGAGCGGGCGGCGGCGCGCAGGCGGTTGCCGAGCGCGTGGTCGTACGGCCCGCCGCCGTCCGCGACGCACAGCGACACCCGGTGTTCGCTGCTGGTCTGCCCGTCCCCGACGGCTGCCATGTCCACGGCGATCAGCGCGTCGGTGTGGGCGGGGATGCCGGTGGCGGCGCCGTGCCCGACCTCCTCGTAGGTGGTGACGTGGAAGGACGCCGTGATGGGCGCAGGCGCAGCGAGCAGTTCGCGGGTGACCGCCAGGAACACCGCGACCGCCGCCTTGTTGTCGAGGTGGCGGGCCTTCACGTACCCGCTCGCGGTCACGCGGGGGCGCGCGTCGAAGCTCACGAAGTCGCCCTCCTGCACGCCCAGCGCGCGAACGTCCCGGTCGCTGGAGACCGCCTCGTCCAGGCGGACCTCCATGACGGCCGCGTCGCGTTTCAGGTCGCGCAGGGCCGCGCCGTGCACGTGGGTGCTCTGACGGACGTTCACGACCGTCCCGGTCAGGGTGCGGCCCGCCTGGGTGTGCACGAGGACGTCCTCGCCCTCCACGGTCGCCCAGTCGTAGCCGCCCAGCGGCCACAGCCGCAGCCGCCCGCTGTCCTTCACGCCCTTGACCATCGCGCCCAGCGTGTCCACGTGCCCGCTGAACGTCACGTGCCCCTCGCCGGTCCCGGCGACCTCCCAGGTCAGGGCGCCCTTGCGGGTCCGCTGCGCCGCGACGCCCAGCGCCTGCAGCTCCTGCTCCAGCAGCGTGACCGCCGCGTCCGTGAAGCCCGTGGGGCTGGGCGTGGCGAGCAGCCGCACCAGCACGTCCAGCGTGTACTCCAGGTTCACGCGGGAACTTCCAGCGATTCGATCCGGAAGCCCTGCGCCTCCGCCGAGGCCAGCGTGGCGTCCAGGGCGGGCGTGCCACTCAGGGCGAGCAGGTGCAGGCTCTGCACGGCGCGGGCGTGCAGCTGCGCGGCCAGTTCGCTGCCCTCGAACGCGTCGGGCATCTCGGCGCGGACCAGCACGTCGCCCTGCTCGGCGCGGAAGTCGGGGTGCAGCGTCCACTCCTTCGAGAAGGTGTCCCAGTCCGCGCCGTGGGGGGCGTCCCACTGCACGAACGCCACCACCCAGCCCTGCGCGCGGGCCTCGTCCACGTGGTGCGCCCAGTCGCGCGCCACCGCCCGCTCGTCGGGCCGGTCGTTCAGGTCGTGACGCTGCGCGTTCAGCAGCAGCAGGGCGTGCGCGGACAGGTTCATACCCCAGGATACCGGGCGCGCGCCCGTCAGGACGGCAGTCCGGCTGACGGTCTGCCCCGTCCTGCACGCCCTCCCACTCAGGGGACGGTCAGAACCAGTTTGCCGACGGTGCGGCCCGTCTCCTGCGCGCGGTGCGCGTCCGCGACCTGCGCCAGCGGGAAGGTGCGGCTGACGTGCGAGCGCAGCTGCCCAGCCTCCACCAGCTTCGCCAGGTCGTTCAGCTGCGCGCGGGACGGGAACACCAGGATGCGGGTGGCGTGCACGCCCAGCGCCTGCGCCCGCGCCGCGTCGGGCTGCGCGGCGATGGACACCACCCACCCGCCGGGCCGCACCAGCGGCAGCGACCGGTCGGCGGTGTCGCCGCCCACGGTGTCCAGCACAGCGTCCACGCCCTGCACCTGATCCTCGAAGGGTCGGGCGCGGTAGTCGATGACCTCGTCGGCACCCAGCGACCGCACGAACTCCACGTTTGGTGCGGACGCGGTGGCGATCACGTGCGCGCCGCGCGCACGGGCCAGCTGCACCGCGTAGTGCCCGACGCCCCCGGCCCCCGCGTGGATCAGGATGCGCTGCCCGGCCCGCAGGTCCATGGTGTCCAGCGCCTGCTCGGCGGTCAGGGCGGCCAGGGTCATGGCGGCGGCGTCCTCGTGGCTCAGCGCGGCGGGCTTGCGGGCAATGTCGCCGGCGCGGGCCAGCACGTACTCGGCGTACGCGCCGGGCTGCTCGGGGAAGGCCAGCATGCCGAACACCTCGTCGCCGGGCACGAAGTCCCGCACGAAGGGTCCCACCGCGACCACCTCGCCGGACACGTCCCAGCCGAGCACGGCGGGCAGCGTCGGCAGCGGGCCATTGGCGCGGACCTTGGTGTCCACCGGGTTGATGCTCACGGCCCGCACGCGCACGAGCACCTCGCCCAGGCCGGGCGTGGGGACGGGGCGGACGGCAGGGCGCAGCACCTCGGGCCCGCCGGGCTGCGCGAGTTCGATCACGGTCATGGTCTGGGGAAGGGCAGTGGACATGGGTGCTCCTGCGGCGGGGCTGGAACGCCCGCCGGTCCGAATGGGGAGGTTGAGGCAGGCGGGCGGCTCCCCCCTGCGGTGCCCCCAGTGTGCCAGGGTACCCACGCATTGCCAAGTACGTACAGATTCGATAGGTACGCACATTCTGGGAACTGTCGAAGGCTATCCTGGCCTCATGACCGCCCCCGCCCCGCACCTCTCCCCCACCGAGCCGCCCCCCACCTGCGCCGTCACGACCACCGTGTCCGTGATCGGCGGGAAGTGGAAGGCCGTGGCGGTGTACCACCTGCTGGGCGGGCCGCGCCGCTTCTCGGAACTCCAGCGGCGCATGCCGGGCGTCACGCAGCGCATCCTGACCCTTCAACTGCGCGAACTCGAAGCCGACGGCCTCGTGCACCGCGAGGTCTACCCACAGGTTCCCCCCAAGGTGGAGTACTCGCTGACCCCGCTGGGCCAGACGCTGGAACCCATCGTGCGCGCCATGCTCGCCTGGGGCGAGACGTACCGCCAGCGGGAACAGGACACGAGCACCTGAACAGGCTCAGGGCCGACCTCCCCACTGGACGGTCGGCCCTGAGGGAGGCGGCGCTCAGCTGCTCTGGTCGACCTTCATGGCCATGATGCTCGAGCCCGCGTCCACGTACACGGTCTGCCCGGTCACGCCGCTGCCCAGGTCGCTCAGCAGGAACAGGGCCAGCTTGCCGACCTCGTCGGGGGTGGCGTTGCGGCCCAGCGGGGCGGCCTCGGCGGCCTTCTCGAACATCCCGCCGAAGCCGGGGATGCTGCGCGCCGCGATGGTCCGCATGGGTCCGGCGCTGATGGTGTTCACGCGCACGCCCGCCGCCCCCATCTCGCTGGCGAGGTAGCGGGTGGTGGCCTCCAGCGCGGCCTTGGCGACGCCCATGACGTTGTACTTGGGCACGACCTTCTGCGACGCGTGGTACGTGAGGCTGACGATGCTGGCACCCGGGCGCAGCAGCGGTTCGGCGTGGCGGGCAGTGGAGACAAGGGTGTACGCGCTGACGTTCAGGGCGGTGTTCCAGTCGGCCTCGGTGGTGTCGAGGAAGCGGCCGTCCATGGCGGTGCGGGGCGCGAACGCGATGGAGTGGATCAGGTAGTCGAGGTGCCCGAATTCCTCCTTCACGCGGGCGAACAGGGCGGTCAGGTCTGCTTCGCTGGTCGCGTCGGCCTGCTGGGACCACACGCCGTCACGGCCGGTCAGGAGCTTGTCGAGTTCGCTCCTGAGGCGTTCGCCCTGGTAGGAGAAGCCCACGCGGCACCCGGAGGCGAGGAGCTGCTCGGCGATGGCCCAGCCGAGGCTGCGGGCGTTCGCGACGCCCATCACCAGGGCGGTCTTGTCACTCAGGTCAATCTGCACCATGCGGGGGACTCTAGCAATCCCGCGCCCGGCGGCGCTGATGCGGGTGCAAAAAATCGGGCTGGGCGTGACACTTCACGGTGTTCAGAGTGCGAAAAGCGTCAGAATCCGGTGAGACATGACACGGGATACTGGGCTGATGTTGCTTCACGCGCCGCACCTGAGGGCGCCGCACGCGTTCACGACGCGTCAGGGTGGCGTTTCGGGCGGCCCCTACACCGGCCTGAACCTCGACGACCGCGAGGATGACCCACAGGCCGTGCACGAGAACCGCGCGCGACTGACCGGGGCGCTGGGCTTCACGCCCGCGCAGGTGGCGCGCCTGACGCAGGTGCACGGGACCGAGGTGGTGACCGTGACCGGCGGCGGCCACTGGACCGGGGACGCACTGGTGACCGGGGAGGCGGGCGTGCTGCTGGCGATCGGCACGGCCGACTGCTACCCGCTGCTGCTCGAGGACCCCGAGGCGGGGGTGCTGGGCGCCGCGCACGCCGGATGGAAGGGCACGCTGGGCCGCATCGGCGCGCGGACCGTGCAGGCCATGACCGAGCTGGGCGCCCGTCCGGAGCGGATCCGCGCGGCGGTCGGGCCGGGCATCTGCGCCGCCGCGTACCCGGTGGGCCAGGGCGTCGGGGACGCCTTCCGGGAGGCAGACCTGGGCGCGTTCGTGCAGCCCGGCCCGGACGGCCCGCACCTGGACCTGATGGGCGCGAACCGCGCCGTGCTGCTCGCGGCGGGCGTGCCCGAGCAGCAGGTGTGGGCCAGCGGACGCTGCTCCACGGAAACAGACTTCTACTCGTTCCGGCGCGACGCGGGCGTCACGGGGCGCATGTGGGCCGTGATCGGCCGCCCCGGGGTCACGGCGTGAGCCTGCTGCGCCCGGCGGACGTGATCGACCACGTCACGCACATCACCCCGGAATTCCTCGCGGACCGCGGCCTGCACGGGCTGCTGCTGGACCTCGACAACACCCTGGTCCCGTACGGCAGTTACGACGGACAGGGCGTCGCGCAGACCCTGGCGTGGGTGCGGGACCTGAAACTGGCCGGGGTGGGCCTGTACCTCCTGAGCAACGCCACCGGGAAACGCGCCGCGTTCTGGCTGGAACGTCTGGAATTCCAGGGGGTCGGACTGGCCGGGAAACCCAACCCGCGCGCGTTCCGCCGCGCCCTGCGCGAACTGCACCTCCCGCCCCAGCAGGTGGGCATGGTGGGCGACCAACTGTTCACGGACATCCTGGGCGGCAACCTCAGCGGAATGCACACTATTCTGGTGCGACCCCTGGCCACGAACGCCCTACCTCATACGCGCGTCGCCCGTCGACTGGAACGCGCGGTCCTGAAACGCTACGGGCACGACTGGCAGTACTGATGACGCTCCCCATTTCCCTCACGCAAGGAGACTGACACGCAATGGCTCTTTCTATCGGTGACCGGCGCCTGGGCGCCATTCTGCTCGAACAGGGGTACGTGAACGACACGGACCTGCAAAAAGCCCTGGTCCGCCACGCCGAGGTCGGCGGGCGCCTCGCGGAGATCCTGATCGACTCCGGTCTGGTCGGCGAGAAACGCATCGCGCGCGCCATCGAGGAAGCGCTCGGCATTCCGCTCGTGAACCTGCTGGTCGTGAACCCCGAACCGCCCGCCCTGCAGGCCGTGCGCGCCCAGACGGCGCTACAGCACCACGCGTTCCCCTTCGCGCTGGAAGGGCAGACGCTGCGCGTAGCCATCGTGGATCCACTCTCGAGCATGGCCATCGAGGCCCTCGAGGACGACAGCGGCCTGAACATCGAGGTGTACCAGGCGCTGCGCGACCAGATCATGTGGGCGATCGCCACGTTCTACCCGGAACTGAACCTGACGGCCGACCTGCCCGCCGAGGCGGAGGGCGGCCCGGCGGGCGGCATGCTGGGCCAGCGGCTGATCGCGCGCGGCCTGATCAGCGACGCGCAGCTGCAGGTGGCGCTCGACGCGCAGCAGCAGACCGGCGAGCCGCTGGGCGCGACCCTGATCGCGCAGCGGATCATCGGCGAGGACCAGCTGTACGAGGTACTGGCCGAGCAGACCGGCGCGGTGTACCTGCGCAACCCGCGCGACTTCCAGCCCAGCGAGGACGTGCTGGGCAGCATGCTGCGCGCCGACGCGCTGCGCCTGACGGCAGTCCCGGTCGACGAAACCGATCACGGCGTGACGGTGGTCGCCAGTGACCCCCGCAAGCTGGAGGACATCGAGGCGCTGGTGGGCCGGCCCGTGCAGCTGGTGCTGGCCAAACCGCGCGACATCGAGACGCTGATCGAGCGCTTCTACCCGCAGCGCGGACGGCTGGGCGAGCAGATGGTGCAGCAGGGCACCCTGTCGCGCGAGCAGCTGCGCGAGGCGCTGCAGGTGCAGGCCCGCGAGGGCCGCGTCAAGCCGCTGGGCGAGGTGATCGTCGAACTGGGCTTCGCCGCGGCCGACGAGATCGACACCGCCCTGCAGAAGCAGAACGCCGGGGGCGGCCGCCTGGAGGACACGCTGGTGCAGTCCGGGAAGCTCAGCCCGGAGATGCTGGCCCGCTCGCTGGCCGCGCAGCTCGGCTACGAGTTCCTGGATCCCGTCCAGAACCCGCCCGACAATAAGGTCGCGCTGATGATTCCCGAATCCACCGCGCGCCGCTACGGCGTGGTGCCGGTGCGGCTCCAGGGCGAGTCGCTGGTCGTGGCGATGAAGGACCCGCGCAACGTGTTCGCGCTGGACGACCTGAAACTGATCACGGGCCGTGACGTGATTCCGGCCGTCATGTCCGAGAAGGACATCACGCGCCTGATCGAGCGGTACTTCGGCAGTCAGGACATGGCGAACCTGAACCAGCAGCTCGCCAAGGAAAGCAAGGACCGCGAGACCGCCAACAAACGCCAGGACGCCGAGGACCTCTCGGCCGGACTGGACGACAACGCCGTGGTCCGCGTCGTGGACAACATCATCCGCGAGGCGGCGCTGCAGGAGGCCAGCGACATCCACATCGAGCCGACCGAGACGTCCCTGAAGATCCGCTACCGCATCGACGGGGTGCTGCGCGAGCAGAACGACCTGCCCAGGGGCAGCGCGCAGAGCATCTCGGCCCGTCTGAAGATCATGGGGCACCTGGACATCAGCGAGCGGCGCGTGCCGCAGGACGGCCGCATCCGCTTCAAGAAGGGCAGCATCGACCTCGACCTGCGACTCTCCACGCTGCCCACCGTGTACGGCGAGAAGGCCGTCATGCGTCTGCTGCAGAAGGCCAGCAACATCCCGGAAGTCGAGCAGCTGGGCTTTTCCGAGCACAACTATCAGCGGTACCTGGACACCATTCACAAACCCAACGGCATCTTCCTGGTGACCGGCCCCACGGGTTCAGGGAAATCCTTCACCTCCTTCTCGACCCTGAAGCGCATCGCGGTGCCGGAGAAGAACACCACGACCATCGAGGACCCGGTCGAGTACGAGATTCCGGGCATCGTGCAGTCGCAGGTGAACAACGCGGCGGGCATGACCTTCGCCCGCGCGCTGCGCGCCTTCCTGCGCCAGGACCCGGACATCATCTTCGTGGGCGAGATCCGCGACACCGAGACCGCGAAGATCGCCGTGGAAGCCGCCCTGACCGGCCACCTGGTGCTGGCGACGCTGCACACCAACGACGCGCCGGGCGCCATCGTGCGACTGGAGGAGATGGGCGTCGAGCACTTCAACATCGGCGCGGCCGTCGTGGGTGTGGTCGCGCAGCGCCTCGTGCGCAAGGTCTGCCCGGACTGCAAGGCCCCCACGAACGCCGACCCGGACGTCCTGCGCCGCCTGGGCATCACCGAACGCGACCTGCGCGGCGCGCAGCTGATGCGTGGCGCGGGCTGCAACCGCTGCGGCGGGACCGGCTACAAAGGCCGCATGGGCATCCATGAACTGATGGTCATCGACGAGCCGCTGCGCGTCGCCATCGGGTCGGGAAAGAACGCCACCGAGATCAACGAGGTCGCCATGACCCAGAGCGGCATGAAAACCCTCCGGCAGGACGGGATCGAGAAGGCCCTCAAGGGCGTCACGACCCTGGAAGAGGTCCTGGCCGTCACCAGTAAGTAACCCCGCCACCCCACCCTGAGCCTCCCATTCCACCCGCGAGGTAACCCGTATGACCCAGCCTGCCGCCGACATCACCGATATCCTGCGTTTCGCCGCCGACAAGGGCGCATCCGACGTGATCATCACCGTCGGGCTGTCGCCGCAGTTCAAGCTGCAGGGCGTGTACGACTCGCAGGGGTTCGCGGAACTCGCCCCGACCGACACCCGCAAACTGATGTACTCCATGATGAACGAGAAGCAGCAGCGGACCTTCGAGGAACGCCGCGAACTGGACTTCTCGTTCGCGCTGGGCGAGAAGGCCCGTTTCCGCGTGAACGCGTTCATGCAGCGCGGCAACGTGGGCGGCGTGCTGCGACTGATCCCCACCAAGATCAAGAGCGCGCAGGAGATGGGCCTCCCCGCGAACGTCATCGAGATCTCCAACGCGCCGCGCGGCCTGGTGCTCGTCACCGGTCCGACCGGCTCGGGGAAATCCACGACGCTCGCGGCGATGATCGACCACATCAACACCACCAAGAAACTGCACATCATGACGATCGAGGACCCGATCGAGTTCATGCACACGCACAAGCAGTCGATCATCAACCAGCGTGAGGTCGGCGCGGACACCATGAGCTTCAACGACGCGCTGCGCGCCGTGCTGCGCCAGGCGCCCGACGTGATCCTCGTGGGCGAAATGCGCGACTACGAGACCATCAAGGCCGCCGTGACCGCCGCCGAGACCGGGCACCTCGTGATGGGCACCCTGCACACGAACTCCGCGCCGGAATCCATCGACCGTATCGTGGACGTGTTCCCCGAGGAGCAGCAGGAGCAGATCCGCGTGCAGCTCGCGAACAACCTCGTGGCGGTCATGACGCAGCAGCTGCTGCCCCGCCTGGACGGGCAGGGCCGCATCCTGGCGTACGAACTGCTGATCGCGAACCCGGCCGTGCGCGCCCTGATCCGCGAAGGGAAGACCTTCCAGATCACCAGCGTCATGCAGACCGGCGCGCGCGAGGGCATGGTCACCATGGACGCCTTCCTGGCGAACCTGTACCGCCGCCGCGTGATCTCCTTCGACGTGGGCGTCGAACGCGCCGTGGACAGCAAGGAATTCGCCCGACTCGCCAACGACCCCAGCATCGCCACGGCAGGCGGCGCCGCCAGCATGCCCGCCGGGTACGGTCAGGCGCCCGTGCAGGGCTTCGGCGCGACCGTCACGCCCGCCCAGGGCGGCTACGCGTCCGGCCGCAACGACTTCGGCCGGGGCGGCGGCACCGGCGACGCCCGCACCACCAGCACCCCCGAGACGAACCCCGGCGGGAGCGGCTACGGCAGGCGGTAAGAGGCGTTGATGGTCGAAAGTTGATGGTTGATGGAAGGGACAACCCCTCTATCAACCATCAACTATCGCCTTAAAACACGCGGTCGAGGATCAGCGGTTCCGGCGCGGGGGCCTGGGCGCTGATGGTCAGGCCCTCGGTGAGGAGGCGGGTGGCGGCGCCCAGGCCACGCGCGTCACGGTGGTAGATGCGCAGGACGGGTTCGCCCGCCTGGACGGCCTCGCCGGGTTTACGCAGGAGTTCCACGCCGACGCCGTGGTCGATGGCCTCGCCCTTACGTTCGCGGCCGCCGCCCAGCACGAGCACGGCGCGGCCGACGCTCAGGGCGTCGATGCCCGCCACGAACCCGGATTCGGGGGCGGTCACGTCGGCCCGGCCGGGCGCCACGTCGAACTTGCTGATGTCGTCTACGTAGGTGGCGTCACCGCCCTGCGAGGCGATGAACGCGCGGAATTTCGCCAGGGCGCTGCCGTCCTGCAGGGTGGCACGCGCGCGGGCCTCGGCAGCCGTTTCGTCCTCACCCTGGGCGGCCAGGGCCTCCACGGCCAGCGCCACGCACAGTTCGGTCAGGTCGGTGGGTCCCTCGCCGCGCAGGGTCGCCAGAGCCTCCAGCACCTCCAGGCTGTTCCCGGCCATGTGGCCCAGCGGGGTGTCCATGTCGGTCAGCACGGCGCGCACCTGCCGCCCGGCGCGGTTACCGATGTCCACCATCGCGCGGGCCAGGCCGCGCCCGGCGTCCAGGGTGCGCATGAACGCCCCGGCGCCCACCTTCACGTCCAGCACGACGGTGTGCGCGCCGGACGCGAGTTTCTTGCTCATGATGCTGCTGGCGATCAGCGGCAGGCAGTCCACGGTGGCGGTCACGTCCCGCAGCGCGTACAGCTTCCCGTCCGCCGGGGCGAGGTCCTTGCTCTGGCCGACCAGGGCGAGGCCGATCTCGCGCGCCTGGGTCAGGAACTGTTCTTCCTCCAGTTCGCTGGTCCAGCCGGGGATACTCTCCAGTTTGTCGATGGTGCCGCCGGTGTGGGCCAGTCCGCGCCCGCTCATCTTGGCGACGGTCTGGCCCAGCGCGGCCAGCATGGGCGTCAGGATCAGGCTGGTCTTGTCGCCCACGCCGCCCGTGGAGTGCTTGTCCACCGTGCGGGGCAGGTCACCGAGGTTCATCAGGTCGCCGCTCTCGGCCATGACCATGGTCAGGTCGGCGGTTTCCTGTTCGGCCATGCCGCGCAGGAACACGGCCATCAGCCACGCGCTCATCTGGTAGTCGGGCACGTCGCCGCGCGTGTACCCCAGCACCAGGGTCTCGAGTTCATCGCGGGTGTGCTCTTGGCCGTCGCGTTTCTTACGGATCAGGTCGGGAATGATCGCGGTCATAGGCCAGTTTACGTCCCGGGGACGGAAAATCGTCCCAGCCTCAGCGGTCGCCCGCCTCGCCGCTGGTCCAGCCGACCTTCGCGTGCGTGCCGTCGCAGTAGGGTTTGTTGCCGCTCTGCCCGCAGCGGCACAGCGCGGCCCGCACGTCCTTCCTCTCGCCGCCGGGCGTGTCGATCACGAGGTTTCCTTTGATCATCAGGGGGCCGTCGGGCGTGGGGGTGATGGTGGTGGTCTCGTCGGGCATCTCGGCCTCCTGTCCATCCAGGACGTAGTGCAGCGCCCCGGTGGGGCAGGTGCGGACGACCGCCGCGACCGCGTCGGCCCCGGCGTTGGCGGGCTGGATCCACGGGCGGGCCTTCGGGTCGAACACGTCGGGCAGCCCACGCACGCAGTTGGCGACGTGCAGGCAGCGCCGGGCGTCGTAGTAGACCGTGATGCCGGGCGCCGTGTACGCCTTCCCCTGCGCGAGGTCCTCGTTGGTGGGGGTCATGCCCCAGTGTACGGGGCGCCGGGGAGGCTGGACGTGGCGGAGTCCGTGTGCGCGGCGCAGCGCTCAGCCAGCCGGGCGAACTCGGCGCGCAGTTCCGGGGGGCTGTCCACGCGGAAGTCGCAGTCCAGGCCCAGCAGGAACGCCGCGAAGCCGCTCAGGCCCTCGCGGGTGGTGGTCAGGCGCGTGCCGTGCGCGTCGGGGCGCACCTCCGTGCCCCAGGTGGACACCCGGCCGCGCAGGTCCTCCGGGGGGCAGTCGAGCCACACGCTGATGGCGTAGGTGGGTTTCGGGGCGCGCAGCGTGGAGCGCAGGTACGCGGCGGCGTCGAAGTCGGGTTCAGGGGTGAAGTGGCGGGCCTGCACGGTCAGGGCGCTCATGCGGTCCAGCCGGAACGACCGGCGCGCCGCGCGCAGGTGGCAGTGCGCGACGGCGTACCAGCGGCCCTCCAGGTGAACCACGCGGTGCACGTCCGCATCGCGGCGGGTCTCGGGAGCGTCGGGAGCGGCATACGTGAAGGTGACGGTGCAGGCGTCCCGCACGGCGCGCAGCAGCGCGGCCAGTAGCTGGGCGTCGGTCGGGGCGACCCAGGGGCCGGTGTCGAACTGCACGCTGCCCTCCAGCGCCAGCATGTCGGCGCGCAGGTCGTGCGGGAGGCTGCGCGACAGCTTCGCGCTGGCCGCCTCGGCGGCGGGGGCCAGGGCGTGCAGGCCCAGGTGCCGCAGGGTGCGCAGGCCCAGCGCGGCGGCCAACGCCTCCTCCGGCGTGAACATCAGCGGCGGCAGGCGGAACCCGGCTTTCAGGCGGTAGGCGCCGCCCACGCCCCGGCGGCCCTCGACCGGAATCCCGAGGTCCTGCAGGCGGGCGACGTAGCGCTGCACGGTGCGGGGGCTGACCTCCAGGCGGCGGGCGAGGTCGGCCCCGCTGACTTCCTCGTGGGCCTGGAGGAGTTCCAGCACGGTCAGTACCCGCATGCTCGGGTCGTACATGCCTTCAGGGTAACTGGAATTGACGTCACATCCTGACGGGAATCCGCGTTACGCTGGGGGCAGATTCAACCCCAGGAGGTTCCACCATGACCGCACCCGCCGCGTCCGTCCCCGCCGTGTCTCCCGCCCTGTCCATTCCCGACTTCATCGCTCACTGGCAGGGGCACCGCGCCCTGACCCGCCGCGTCATCGAGGCCTTCCCCGACGATCAGCTGTTCACGTTCAGCCTGGGCGGCATGCGGCCCTTCGGCGCGCAGGCCACCGAGATCCACCTCGTGGACGCCATGACCGTCACCGCCATGCGCACCGGCGAGTGGCCCGAACCCGACTGGAGTGCCGGACCGACCGAGAAGACCAGCCTGCTGGCCGCCTGGGATCAGGTGAGCGCCGAACTGGAGCAGCACGGCCCGCACACCGACCCCGCCTTCTTCACGGGCATGCACGCGCTGCCGTGGGGCGAGATGCCCGGCTGGGTCGCCGCGATCTACGCCGTGGACAACGAAATCCACCACCGCGCCCAGGGGTACGTCTCCCTGCGCGCCCTGGGGATCGAACCACCCGCCTTCTACGAGCGCTGAGCCGTGCCGCGCGCCCCCATCCCGTCGCTGCCCCCGGCGCAGCTGGCCGACCACTGGCTGGGCCACCGCGCCCTGACCCGCCGCGTCCTGATGACCTTTCCGCCAGACGCGCTGTTCACCTACACGCCCGCGCCCCTTCGGGGAGATGCTGTGGGAGGTGGTCGGCCAGAGCAGCTACGTCCTGCGAGGCCTGCTGGACGGCGCGTGGGACGCCCCCAGCTGGGACGACCCGGGCCCGGACCCGGCGGCCCTCCTGGCCGCGCTGGACGAGGGCACCGCCCGCCTGCGCGAGCTGAGGGGACTGCCGGACACCCGGCTGGGCGAGACGCACACGCTGCCCTGGGGCGAGATGCTGCTGCTGAACGCCGCGCTGGGCTCGGTGGACAACGAGATTCACCACCGCGCGCAGGGCATGACGTACCTGCGCCTGCTGGGCCTCACCCCGCCGGACTTCTGGAACCGCACCCCCGGAGACGCATGAACCCATCCACGCTGTACGACCACCTGACCCAGGCGCGGCGCGACCTGCTGAGCACGCTGCGCGCCGCGCCGGACGACATGCTGCGCCTCTCCCTGCTGCGCGGCGAGCGCTTCCACTCTATCCTCGACCTGCTGGTCCACACGGCCGAGGTCGAGGACGGCTGGATCCACGGGGACTTCCAGGGCCTCCCGATGGTGCAGGACCGCTTCCCGGACATCCAGGCGGGCGCCGCTGGACCCGACACGACCCTCAGTGTGGACGCCATCGCCGCGTACTGGCAGGCGGTCGAGACGGACACCCGCGCGTACCTCGGCCGCCTGACGGACGCTGACCTGGAACGCACCGTCACGCTGGACGACTGGCCCGAGGGTCACCGGCAGTTCACGCTGAGCGGACTGGTCTGGCACGTCCTGCTGCACGAGGTGCGGCACACGGCGCAGATCGCCACGCTGCTCCGCACCCAGGGCGTGAAACCGCCGCAGCTGGACCTGCTGTTCTATCTGCCCGCGCTGGAGACCGGACGGTCTGCCGCCGCCTTCGTGAACCCACCCCCGGAGGACGCATGACCCCCGCCGCTTCCCCCACGCCCACGCCGCCCCCGGTCCGCCCCGTGCCACAGCGACCCACCAGGGGCATCCGCTGCCAGCTGCCCTGATACGGATTCCGTTTGTTTCGTTAACAACCCGGGACAGCGCCGGGTTGCCAACTCCACGTCCGGAACCCGTTTTGCTCCTACTCGCTCCGCTCGGATTGAATGGCTTTATAAGCCATTCAATCGGAGTCCGTATGACCCTCCGGAGACCCCATGACCGACCTGACCCTGACGCTGGAGGCCTTCGCGCTGAACGCCCGCGTGAACGAGTTCCTGCTGGACCACCTGACCCCGGACGACCTGAGCGTCTCGGACGGGCGGGGCGGCATGACCGTCGCGCGGATGCTCTCGCACATGGGCGCGTCTCGCGGCGGATGGCTGCTGGAGATGGCGCCCGAGTTCGCCGCGTCCACGCTGGCCCTGACCGGCGGCACTGATCCCTGGCGCTGGCACACCACCGACCCCGCCCGGCTGCGTGCCATGCTGCGGGTCGGGGACGAGGCCGCCCTTCAGGCCGTGCGGGCGTACGCGGCGAGCGGCACCCCGTTCGCCGATCCGCACGGCGTGGGCACCTTCCACACCCGCCCGGCCCTGTTCCTGACGTACATGACCGTGCACGACGCCGGTCACCGGGGACAGATCGTCACCCTGCTGCGCCACGCCGGCGCCTCTTCGGAGCGTCTGGACGCCCTGGAGGCCGCCTGGGCCATCTGGCGACACCCCCTTTCCCTGTCCGAGGAGACCGCATGACCGACCTGACCCTGCTGCTTGAATCCTTCCGCCGCAACGCCCGCGTGAACGACACCCTGATCGCTGCCCTGACCCCCGAGGAGTTCGCCCTGACCGACGGGCGCGGCGGGTGGACCGTCGAGCGGCACCTGCGCCATATGGCGACCTTCCGGGTGGGCTGGCTGTGGAACATGAGCCGCGACCACGCCATGCCGCTGCTCAACCCGGATGAACTGGACGCCGATGGCGATCCGCAGTGGCGCTGGGCGAACGCCCCCGCGACCGCCCTGCCCGAGGCGCTGGCGGCCGGCGACGCCGCCGCCATCAAAGCTGTGGAGGCGCACCGCGCGTCCGGCGAGCCCTTCGCGGACCCCTGGAACGAGGGCACGTACCAGAGCGACCCGGCGCACTTCCTGATGCACACCATCGTGCACGACAGCCACCACCGCGGGCAGGTCATGAGCCTGATCCGCCAGGGGGGCCGCACGCCCGAGCAGATGGACGCGCTGGACAACCACTGGGCGATCTGGCGCGAGTAACCCCCGCGCGGCTGCGCGATACTGGGCGCATGAGCGTCACCTCTCCCCTGCCCCTGGGTCCCGGCGAGTCCCGCGTGCTGAGCGGCCTGAGTGAACAACATTCACTCGGCGTGGCGCTGGCCGGGGCGCTCCCGCCGGGGGGCGTGCTGTTCCTGGAGGGCGAACTGGGCGCCGGGAAGACCAGCCTCACGCAGGGACTGGTGGGGGCCTACGGCTTCACGGAGCCGGTCACGAGTCCCACGTACGCGCTGATGAACGTGTACCCCGCGCCGGGCGGTCAGGTGCTGCACGTGGACGCGTACCGCGTGCGGGACGTGCAGGAACTGTTCGAGATGGACCTCGACGAATTGGTGCGCGGCAGTCGCGTCAGCGTGATCGAATGGGGCGAGGGCCTGTACGCCGAGTACCCGGACGCGCCGATCCTGCGTCTGGAGCACCAGCCGGACCCGGAGACGCGACTCGTGACCCGCGTTCGCTGAGGAGCGAGGGGCGGGGCGTACAGTGGGAGGATGCGGCCCCTGCCCCTCCCCTTCCCCGACGAGACCGAGTCCCCGCTGGTGACCGAGCTGCGCTTCCCCACCAGTGGCGTGACGGTGCGCGGCGTGTTCGAACTGAACGAGTTCGCGGTCCTCACGCCGGACAACCTGGAGTTCCTGCGGCTGTACATCCGCGTGCGCGGCAACCTGAAGGAGGTTGAGCGGGTCCTGGGCCTCAGCTACCCCACGGTGCGGGCGCGCTTCGACACGCTGCTGCGCGCCATCGGGTACGAGCCCGAGCAGGCCGACCCGCAGGCGGACGTGCTCGCCAGCCTGGAGCGCGGCGAGATCACCCCCGACGAGGCCGCCCGCAAACTCAGGCGGTAAGGAGGGGACGCGCTGGGTGTGTCACCGATCCCCTCCAGACCGCGTCCCGCCTCCCCGTCTACAGGGCGGTCAGGTCGCGCCAGCCCATGCGGATCTCGCGCAGGTCACCCTCGGTCTTCTCGCCGCACTCGTGGGCGCCCTGGCGGGCGTACCAGTGTCGGGTGGGGTTGGTGTCGAGCACCCACAGGGCGAGGCTGGCCGCGCCGCGCGCCCGCATGGCCTGCGCGATCTGGCGCAGCAGGGCCCGGCCCGTTCCTGCGCCCTGAGCGGCTTTCAGGCTGTAGAGGGTGAAGAGTTCCGCGTCGAAGCCCGGGTGGTCACGCGGGACCCCGGCGGACGCGAAGGCCACGATTCCGGAGGCGTCCTCGGCCACGAGCACCACGTCCTGCCCGGCCCCGATGTTGCCCTGCCAGAACACCTCCCGCCGGGCCTGCGTCTCGGGGCTGGTCATGCGCGCCAGGAAGTCGGCGGGCATCAGGTCCGCGTACGTGTCCCGCCAGCTCTGCACGTGAACGGCGGCGATGCCGGGGGCGTCGGCGGGCGTGGCGGCGCGGATCAGGGGCATGCGGGCAGCATAGTAAAGCGCCGCCCCGGAAGGCGGCGCAGGTGAGTGAGGGTCAGTTGCCCTGTTCGATGTACTGCTTCAGGGCGTCCAGGCGCACGATGATGGGCGTGCGGGCGCGGACGATCGCGCCTTCCTGTTTCAGTTTGCCCAGGCTGTGGCTGACGGTCTCGCGGGTGGCGCCGACCATGCGGGCGATGTCTTCCTGGTTGAGTTTCAGGTTCAGTTCGACGCCCTGACTGTGCGGGCGGCCGAATTCCCGCGCGAGGCGGTACAGCAGGCTGGCGACGCGTTCGGGGGCGCTGTAGGCGCTGACGGTGGCGGTCCAGGACTGCGCCTCGAACAGGCGGGCGGCCATCAGGCGGATGAGTTTCATGGCCAGTTCGGGCTTGGTGGCCAGGAGTTTCTGCAGTTCCACGCGGGGCAGGACGATCAGGGTGGTGCGCTCGAGGGCTTCGGCCTGGGTGGGGCGGCGTTCCTCGGGTTGCAGCAGCAGTTCGCCGAAGGTGTCGTGCTGGCCGATGACGCCCAGGATGGCTTCCTTGCCGTTGGGGAAGAGCTTGCTGATCTTGACGAGGCCGCTGCGCACGAAGTACAGGGCGTCGGCGGGGTCGTCCATGCGGTAGATGACCTCGCCGGGCTGGTAGGAGCGGTAGGGCGTGGTGGCTGCGACCCGTTCCAGTTCGGCAAGTTCAAGGTCGGCGAAGAGCTCCGTTCGCTTGAGGTGCCAGACCAGGCTTGGGTAGTTCATGATTCTTCACACCATACCCGAAAAGTCGCGCCGGGACCGCATGCGGCGGGTTTGTCCCCCATGTGGCGGTGTCGGGTTGGCCAATCGCAAGCTGCCCCACATGACATTCACTCCAAAAAGTTTTATACTCGGTTCAACTAACAGTGCCGGGTTGTGTCCACCAGCGGACGAACCCCACCAAGGAGGACACAGAATGCCGACCTACAAGGCCCCCCTGCGCGACATCAAGTTCCTGATGAACGAACTGCTCGGCGCCCCCGAGCAGCTGGCCCAGATGCCCTACTACGCCCAGAACGACACCGCCGACCGCGACCTGCTCGAGCAGGTGCTTGACGAGGCCGCCCGCTTCGTGGAGACCGAACTGGTCCCCCTGAACGTCGTCGGCGACCGCGAGGGCTGCGTCCGCCACGACGACGGCGAGGTCACCACCCCCACCGGCTTCAAGGCCGCGTACAGGAAGTACCGTGACGCCGGCTGGCCCGCGCTGGACGCCGACCCCAACTACGGCGGTCAGGGCATGCCCCACCTGATCAGCAACGTGCTGGTCGAGATGATGAACAGCGCCAACGTCGCCTGGAGCATGTACCCCGGCCTCTCGCACGGCGCGTACAGCGCCCTGCACGCCGTCGGCAGCCAGGAACTCAAGGACCTGTACCTGCCCAAACTCGTCAGCGGCGAGTGGACCGGCACCATGTGCCTCACCGAACCCCACGCCGGCACCGACCTGGGCATCATCCGCACCAAGGCCAGCGACAACGGCGACGGCACCTACGCCATCACCGGCACGAAGATCTTCATCAGCGCCGGCGAGCACGACATGGCCGACAACATCCTGCACCTCGTGCTGGCCCGCCTGGACGGCAGCCCTCAGGGCACCAAGGGCATCAGCCTGTTCCTTGTGCCCAAGTACATCCCCACCGCGGACGGCAAACCCGGCGAGCGCAACAGCATGATCTGCGGCAGCCTCGAACACAAGATGGGCATCAACGGCAACGCCACCGCCGTGCTGAACTTCGACGGCGCCAAGGGCTGGCTGGTCGGCGAGATCAACAAGGGCATGAACCACATGTTCATCATGATGAACGCCGCCCGCCTCGGCACCGGCCTGCAGGGCCTCGGCCTCGGGGAAGTCGCGTACCAGAACGCCCTGACCTACGCCAAGGACCGCACCCAGATGCGCCACGAACCCCGCGTGAACCCCGGCGAGCAGGCCGACCCGATCATCGTGCACCCCGACGTGCGCCGCATGCTCCTGACCGGCAAGGCCTACACCGAAGCCGGACGCGCCCTGGCCATGTGGCTGGCCCTGAGCCTGGATACGGAACACCACCACACCGACGAGAAGGCCCGCAAGGAAGCCGCCGAGCTCGTCGCGCTGCTCACCCCCATCGCCAAGGCCTTCATGACCGACAACGGCTTCAACATCGCCGTGCAGAGCCAGCAGGTCTTCGGTGGTCACGGTTACATCAAGGAATGGGGCATGGAGCAGTTCGTCCGTGACGCCCGCATCGGCCAGATCTACGAAGGCACCAACGGCATCCAGGCACTCGACCTGCTGGGCCGCAAGGTCCTGATGGACGGCGGCAAGAAACTCCAGAAACTCGCCGCGACCCTCCAGGAATTCGCCGAGGAGCACGAAGGCGACGAGCACATCGGCGACTACGTCAACCAGCTCGGCAAGGCCGCGCAGCAGCTCGGCAGCCTGACCATGGTCATCGGCCAGAAAGCCATGCAGGAAGGCGGAGCCGACGAGGTCAACGCCGCCGCCGTCGACTACCTGCGCTATTTCGGGCACGTCGTGTACGGCTACCTGTGGGCCCGCATGGCCAAGACCGCCCAGGACAGGATCGACGCCGGGCAGGACAAGGACGGCTTCTACCTCAGCAAGGTCCAGACCGCCAAGTTCTACTTCGCCAAGCTGTTCCCCGAAACCAAGGCCCTCGCCGCGACCATCAAGGCCGGGAACGAGAGCCTCGCCGTGGACGACCAGGCCGTCTTCGGCTGGGAAAAAGCGCTCGTCGGCGCGTAACCACCGACCTCTGAACGCCGCCCCCACCGACCGGGGGTGGCGTTTTCCCTATCCTGCCGGGCATGACCGACCCGCACGTCCTCCCGGCTGATCTGCCCGTCCCCACTGATGACGGGGCGTGTACGCACCTGCCCGGCCTGCGCTGGCCCGCGCAGGCGCTGCCCGGCACGGACGGCGTGGCCCATGACCTGTCGGTCCTGACGGGGCGGACGGTGGTGTACGCGTACCCGAGGACGGCGCGGCCGGACCAGGCCATGCCGGAGGGCTGGGACGTGATTCCAGGGGCGCGGGGCTGCACACCGCAGTCGTGCGCGTTCCGGGATCATCACGCGGAGCTGCGTGCGGCGGGCGCGCGGGTGTTCGGGCTGAGCGTGCAGGACACGGCGTATCAGCGGGAGGCGGCCGCGCGGCTGCACCTGCCGTTTCCGCTGCTGTCCGACTCGGGGGGCGCGGTCCGTCAGGAACTGCACCTGCCGACCTTCCGCGCGGGCGGCGAGGACCTGCTGCGGCGCGTGACCTTGATCGTGCGGGACGGCGTGATCGAGCACGTCTTCTACCCGGTGTTCCCGCCGGACCGCAGTGCGCGGGACGTACTGGACTGGCTCTCGGCGCATCCGGCCTGACCCGTCACCGCGAAAAGGGAGGGAAACCCACGCGGTCCCCCTCCCCTCTTCCTGTCCCGGTCAGGGGCGGTAGGTCTTGATGACGCCACCCTCCCCACCCACGCGGCCGGTGCGGTAGAACACGAGGCTGATGGGCAGGTTGCTGCCGCTGCTGGGCACGAAGTCGATGTTCAGGCGGTCGCTCTGCGCGCGCCACAGCAGGACCGGCTCGTCGGGTTTCAGGGCGTTGCCGGTGCGGGGCAGCTTGATGGTCTGCGTGATCGGGCCGTCCTGGATGTTCATGGCGCCCCGGTACAGGCCGCCCCGGGGGCTGAGGGCCACGGCGGTCCCGGCGGTCCCGTTCACTTCCAGGTCGTACAGGACGCCGTAGTTGCCGCTGAGCCGCACGGCCTGCCCGGTCAGGGCGTCGGTGCCGGTCACGGCGGGGTCCACGCGGCCGTCCCCGATGATCAGGCGGGTGGGCAGGGCGCCCAGCGTGACGCGCAGGGTGCGCACCGCGTCCGGGAAGGTGCCGCGGGTGTGGCGGCCGTCGGGTTTCAGGTACGGCAACTGCTGGATGACCTGCGGGGTGGGGGGCAGGGCGTCTTCGAGCATCACGTAGGTCAGTTCGACCCGGCCGCTGGTACTCAGGTCCTGCATGACGTTCACGCCGCTGCCCAGGCTCAGGGTGGGGCTGGCGTACACGGCGGCCGCCTGCCCGGGCGAGAGGGTCAGGGTGGTGCCGCCCGCGGATGCGAAGTACTCCAGCAGCGTCACCTGCCCCAGGATGCTCTCGATGCGGGTGGGGGCGGTCTCGCCCAGGCGTTCGCTGCGGACCTCGACGGGGCGGCTCTCGAGGTTGCGGGCCAGGACGTACAGGCGCGCGGGGCGGCCCAGGCCGTTGAGGTGGTACCCGAGCAGGCGCGCGCGGCCCGTGACGCTGTCCTGGTACAGGATGCCGCTCTGGTCGGGCACCTCGGGGCTGTCACTGAACAGCAGCGGGTAGCTGGGGCCGGCCTGCGGGCTGATCAGCGCGGCCGGGTAGGTCAGGATCTGCGGGTCGGGGAAGGCGTCGCCGGGCTGCGCGTACTTCAGGGCGTACGTGAGGGGCGTGTCGATGGGCTGGCCCTCCACGCGGATGGTGCGGGTGAAGGGCTGGCTCTGCAGGCCGCGGCTGTTCGTGACGGTCAGGGTGACGGTGTACGTGCCGGGCTGGAAGTACACGTCCTGGCGGCCCGTCCAGCGGCGGGCGGTGATGTCCGCGCCGTCCGGGTCGAAGGGGTACTCGGTGTACACGACGCGTTCGCCGGGCGCGTACACGTTCTTGTCGGTGCTGAAGCGCGCCTGCGGGCTCATGGGGTTCCCGCCGTCACGCAGGGCGGTCAGCGTGAAACTGCGGTCGTCGCCGGTCAGGTTGGCGTTCAGGGCGTCCGCGAGGGTGCGGGCGCTGACGTACGCCACGGCGCCGATGCTGGCGACCGTCCCGGCAGGTTGCGGGGCGCCGCCCAGCGAGGCCGCGCCCCGCCGCGTGTCGATGGTCAGGCGGGCCAGTTGTAGCTGTCCGCTGCTGCCCAGCAGGGGCTGGCCGAGCAGCGCGGCCGTTTCGCGCAGGGGCAGCATGGTGCGCCCGCCGATGTTGCGGGGTGGGCTCTGCCAGCGCTGCGGGGCGCCGTTCACGTACACGTCGAGGTCATCGACGGTGAAGGTGAGCTGCACGGACCCCAGGCTGGGCTGCGCGGCGTGCGCGGCGCCCAGGGTGAGGGCCAGCGGCAACGCGCCGCCCGTCAGGGGCGGCGTCAGGAGACTCAGGGTGCCGAGCAGGGCCGTTCGGAAGCGTGACCGGCGGGAACGGGTGGGGTGGGGGGGGCGGGCGGACAACACCGGTAGAGTATGCCCGCTGAACCTGACGGACGTCTGCCCCGCGCCGGTGTTTCTGAGGGCTGCATGAAGTGAACCCCCGGCGGGGGCAGGCGGAGCGGATGCCGGGCGGCGTTGCAGTTGGCGGCCCGGTGGGCGGCTTAGACTGGGGCATGACGCGCAGGACTTGGCTGTGGGTGGCTGGGGGGGTGGCCGCGGCGCTGCTGCTGACGTGGGTGCTGTGGCCGCGTGCGCAGAGCGGAGAGCTGGACGTCACGGCCTTCGGGAAGGCGCTGAGTGGCGGGCAGGTGAGAACCGCGACGATCACCTTCCAGAACGGCACGGCGGTCGTGACCGGGCAGCTGGAGGGCGGACCGTACCGCACGCGGACGCTCGCGGCGGATCCGCTGTTGAATCTGGAGGCCCTGCAGGCGCAGGACGTGAACGTGTCCTACGGCTCGCCGCCCCGCCTGAGCGTGCTGGGCGCGCTGAGTCTGCTGCTGACCCTGGCGCTGATCGTGGGACTGGTGGTCCTGCTGACCCGCAGCCGTCAGGGGGGCGGGGCGGACGCGGCGTCCAGTTTCGGGCGGTCACGGGCGGCGGTGATCAGCGATGGGCAGATCAAACTCACCTTCGGCGACGTCGCCGGCTGCGACGAAGCCAAAGCCGACCTCCAGGAAGTCGTCGACTTCCTCCGCCACCCCGACCGCTACCACCAGCTCGGCGCCCGCATCCCCCACGGCGTCCTCCTCGTCGGCCCTCCCGGCAGCGGCAAGACCCTCCTGGCCAAAGCCGTCGCTGGTGAAGCCCGCGTCCCGTACTTCAGCATCTCCGGCAGCGACTTCGTGGAGATGTTCGTCGGCGTCGGTGCCGCGAGGGTCCGCGACCTGTTCGAACAGGCCCGCAAGAGTGCCCCCTGCATCGTCTTCATCGACGAGATCGACGCCGTCGGTAGAAAACGCGGCATGAACATGCAGGGCGGCAACGACGAACGCGAACAGACTTTAAATCAGCTCCTCGTCGAGATGGACGGGTTCGGCAGCGGGCAGGAGGTCATCATCCTGGCCGCCACCAACCGCCCCGACGTCCTCGACGCTGCGCTGCTGCGGCCCGGACGCTTTGACCGGCAAGTCGTCGTGGACGCCCCCGACGTGCGGGGACGCGAGATGATCCTGCGGATCCACGCCCGGAAGAAACCCCTGGACGCCAGCGTGGACCTGAGCGTCATCGCCCGGCGCACCGCCGGGATGGTCGGGGCTGACCTGGAGAACCTGCTGAACGAGGCTGCGCTGCTCGCGGCGAGGTCGGGACGGACCCGCATTACCGCGCGGGATGTGGACGAGGCGCGGGACCGGGTGCTGATGGGACCCGAACGCCGCAGCATGGTCGTCCGGGAAGCGGACCGTAAGGTCACCGCCTACCACGAAGTCGGCCACGCCCTCGCCGCCCAGCTGCTGCCGCATGCGGACAAGGCGCACAAGCTGACGGTCGTGCCGCGTGGACGCAGCCTGGGCAGCGCGCTGTACACCCCGGAGGACCGCATGCACTACACGCGGGCGGCGCTGCTGGACCGCATCTGCGTGGCGCTGGCCGGACACGCGGCCGAGCAGGTCGCGACCGGTCAGGTCACGACGGGCGCCGCGAACGATTTCCAGCAGGCGACCGGGCTGGCGCGGCGCATGGTGACCGAGTGGGGCATGAGCGACGTGGGGCAGCTGGCGCTGGCGCAGGAGAGCGGCAGCTACCTGGGGTTCGGGCCGCAGCAGGGCGTGTACAGCGACCACACCGCCGAGCGGATCGACGCGGAGGTCAGCCGCATCCTGAACGGGCAGTTCGAGCGGGCCATGACCCTGCTGACCGAACACGCGCACATCCTGCACCGCCTGACCGACGAGCTGGTGGCCCGAGAGAGCCTCAGCGGCGAGGAGTTGCAGACCGTGCTGGGCGGGGGCACCCTGCCGCCCGTGGAGCTCAGCCCGCGGCCCGAGGACAGCCCGGCGCCCAGCGGGCAGCTGACACCCGACCCGGCCTGAACGTCACGCGAACAATGCCCCCGGACTCGTGAGCCGGGGGCCTCTACGTTCCTGGGTCAGGGGCGTTCGGGGACGGCGCACTGGCCGTCCTCGCAGCCGTCGGCGGGGGATTCGGTCCCGATCATCTGGAGGGGCGCGGGGTGGGTTTCCTGCCACACCTGGGTCAGGGCGCCCAGCAGGGTCTGGGGGTCCTGTGCGCCGCTGACGCCGTACTTGCCGCCCAGCACGAAGAAGGGCACGCCGCTGATGCCCAGGGCCTGGGCCTGCGCCTCGTCCTGACGGACGGCGTGGGCGTGGTGGCCGCCCAGCAGCGCGGCGCGGACCTCGGGGCCGTCCAGACCGACCTCCTGCGCGAGGCGGACCAGGGTGTCCAGGTCGCTGACGAGGTCTCCGTCGCTCATGTAGGCGCGCAGCAGGCGTTCCTTCATGGCGTCCTGCTTGCCGTGCTGCGCGGCGTGGTGGATGAGCTGGTGCGCGGAGAAGGTGTTACCCAGGCGGGCGCGGTCGAAGCGGTACTCCAGACCCTCGTCGGCGGCGGTGCGGGTGACGTGGTCCATCATGCCCTGCGCGTCCTCTGGTGTGCGGCCGTATTTCTTCGCGAGGGCGTCGCGCATGCTCAGGGGGTGTTCGGCGGGCGCTGCGGGGTCGAGTTCGAAGGCGTGCCAGGTCACCTCGACCTGATCGCGGTGGGAGAACTGGGCGAGGGCCTGTTCGAAGCGTCGCTTGCCGATGTAGCACCAGGGGCAGGCGACGTCGGACCAGATGTCCACGCGCAGGCGGTCCGGGGCGGACGAGATCTGTGGGGTAGTCATGCTGTTGATTCTACTATACTTTGCAATGTAAACCATCGGCGGAGTGCCGATGCGCCGGTCCGGGCCGCTCAGGGCGTGAACAACCGCACACGTCCTCATGCAGGACAGGCAGGCCTCCACTGAAGATGAGACAGGGTCACGGAGAATGCCGTCCTCATCACCCTTTTGGCTGACGACACCCCCATGAGGACTGACCCGGAGTTCTCACTGCTGTCCCGTACAGTAAAAGACACATGAAGCGAACAGCCATCCTGCTCTCATCCGGCCTGCTGTTCCTGGGTGCCTGCAGCGTCCACGCGCAGACCACCCTGCCCTTCACGCCCGGCGCTCCCGGCGTCAACCTGCCGTCCCTCGCCCCGGCCACCCCTCCTATCGCCTCCACCGACGCTACCTTCGGCTCGCCCCGCGTGAGCAGCCAGGGCAGCGTCACCCGCGTCGTGTTCGACCTGCCCGCCGGCGTCACGTACTCCCTGACCCCCACCTTCGCCGGCCTGCGCCTCGACATCCAGGGCGCCCGCGTGCAGCCCGCCGTCACGGCGAAACTCGGCGCCAGCGTCAGCGAGTACCGCGCCGGAGCCGGGCAGGCCACCCTGATCACCCCCTACCCGCTCGCCCCCAGCGACGGCTGGCGCGCCAGCGAGGCCAGCCTCGCCACCGGCAAGCGCGTCCTGATCCTGGAACTCGGCCCCGGCGTCAGCGGCGGCGCGGGCAGCAGCGTGCGCGGCCAGGTGCTCGCCACCGCCCCCACCAGCCCCGCCGCGCAGAGCGTCCTGAACGCCCCGCTGCCCGGCAACCTCCCCCCCGGCGATCAGGTCAGCAGCAGCGTCCCCCTGCCTGCCCCCAGCCTGCCGGACGCCAACCCCGCGCAGCCCAGCGCCCTGCAGGGCAGCGTCCCCGGCCCCGCCCGGGTGGCCCTGCTGAACGAACCGCGCCTGGGCAGGAGCCCCGGCCAGACCCGCGTCGTGCTGGACCTGCCCCCGGGCAGCAGTTACCGCATCGCGCCGGGCGCGGGCGGACTGAGCATCACGCTGACCGGCGTGACCATGGCCGCCCAGCAGGCCAGCAGCGTCAGTCCTGAACTGCGCGGCTGGACCTACGCGCCCAGCGCCGCCGGCGGCACCGTGATCCTCAGCACCACCGGCCGCACCACCGCCCGCAGCGGCTGGCGCGCCCAGCTACTGCCTCCCGCCGGAGGCGACCTGGCCCGCCTGGCCATCGACCTGTCCCCCGCCCTGGCCGACCGCACGCCCCTGAGCAGCACGGAACGGCAGGTGCAGGCCGTCGCGCCGCAGTTCGCCGCGCGGCCCACCGCACTGCTGGCACTGAGCACCAGCCTCGTGAAACCCCGCGTGGTCCTCGACCCCGGCCACGGCGGGAAGGACCCCGGCGCCGTCGGAGCGGTCGTGGAAAAGCAGGTCACGCTGGCCGTGGCGCTGCGCGTGCGGGACCTGCTCAGCGCGGCGGGCGTGGACGTCGTCCTGACCCGCGACAGCGACCGCGAACTGCACCCCGTGAAGAACACGGACCTGCAACTGCGCGCCGCGATGGGCACCCCCGGCACCGCGCTGTTCGTCAGCATTCACGTCAACGCCCTGGACGCCTCCGCCGCCCTGCGCGGTTACGGCATCGAGACGTGGTGGAATCCCAACCACGCGCGCAGCAGCGCCCTGGCCGCCCTGCTGCAGAATCAGATGGTGCAGCAGACCGGCGCGTTCGACAAGGGCCTGAAGAACACCCAGTCGCTGAGCGTGCTGCGCAACAGCCGCGTGCCCGCCGCGCTGGTCGAGATCGGCTTCGCCAGCCACCCGGTCGACGGGCAGAACCTGCAGGACAGCAACTACCTGGACCGCGTGGCGCTGGGCATCGCGCAGGGCATCCGCGAGGCACTCGTCAGTGGCGTCACCGCCGACGGTACCGGCGAGTCGGCCGCCACCGCCGCCAAACGCTGACCCGCCACGTCACCGCCGCGTGCGCTGCCCCGGGCACGCCTGCGAGAATACCCGCATGACCAGCCCCGGCACGACCAGCCCCGATCCCTCCCCCGGCTTCCGCGAGCGTGTTCTGGCCCTGGTGGCCCGTATCCCCGAGGGCCGCGTCATGACCTACGGACAGCTGGCCCTGCTCGCCGGGAATCCCGGCGCAGCCCGGCAGGTCGGCTTCGTGCTGAACTCCCTGGTGGGCGGGTCGGACCTGCCCTGGCAGCGGGTGATCAACGCGCAGGGCCGCGTCAGCACCCACAAGGTCGGGTTCGGGGACATGCAGGAACGCCTGCTGATGGCCGAGGGCGTGTCCTTTCAGGACGGCCGCTGCGACCTCGCCACGCGGCAGTGGTGGCCCGACGAGGCCCGCGCCGCCCCACCCGCCCCGCTGCTGTGAGGGCGTGCGCTGCATGAAGGATCGCTCATGCAGCGCGGGATTTCCGCCCGCCTGACCGGGCGGTATGCTCCGCGCATGACCAGACACCCGGACCGCCGCGACGCCCCGCGCCCAGCTCTCCGCCACCCGTGGGTGCGGGGCAGCGCGGCCTCCTGGGCGCTGGGCGCCACGCTGGGCGTCGTGCTGGGCGCGGGCCTGCTGATCGCCACGCCCCAGATGATGGGCAAACCCGCCGAGGCCACGCCCGCCAGCACCGCGCCCGCCAACGCCAACGAGAACGGCCCCGCCGACGCGGGCAAGAGTGAAGGCAGCGATGCGACACCTGCAGGCGAGACGACCGGCAGCGCGGGTGAAGCCCAGACCGGCGCGGAGGAGGCCGCCGGGAACGCCGAGGCCGGGCAGACGGTGTACACCGGGAACTGCGCCGGGTGCCACGGTGCGAACGGTCAGGGGAATATCGGCCCGAGCCTCGTGACGGCGGACGGTCCCAAAAGCTGGACGCTGGCGCAGTTCAGCACTGCCCTGCGTGAGGGCCAGACCCCGGACCGCGAACTGTCGGCCACCATGCCCCGCTTCGGCGAGGCGCAGCTCAGCGACGCGCAGATCGCCGACCTACAGGCGTACCTCAAGACCCTGAACTGACGCCCAGCGCCGCCGCCCGGTCCGAGAGCGCCCCCACCAGAGCCCGCAGGTCCGGGCGGTCCCCGTCAGCCACGCGGGTCAGCAGGGTCCAGCGGGCGGTCCCCACCGCGCCGCCCACGCCCGTCACCTCGGTCACCTGCCTGGCTGTCAGGGCGTCCAGCGCCGCCCAGCGGGGCACCAGACTGGCCCCCACGCCCAGCCCGACGGCCTGCACGACCGCCGTGAGGTCCGGTACGGTCAGCGCGGGCCGCGCCGCGAAGCGCACGCCCAGATCGCCGGTGAAGCAGCGGCGGGTGGTGGGCAGCTCGGCGCTGTAACTCACCCACGGGCGGGCGTTCAGCCACGCGCCCAGCGCCGCCCGGTTGGTCGGCGCCGCCTCCCAGCCGCCCGGGACGATCAGCGTGAACGGCACGTCCGCGACCGGCGTGCCCAGCAGCGCGCGGTCGTCGGGCACGCGCGCCGCGAGGACGGCGTCCAGACTGCCCTCGCGCAGCCCCGCCAGACCCGCGGCGTCCGCCGTGACGCTCAGGTGCAGCGGACCGGGAACACCCGCCTGAGCCCCGCCGGTCAGGGCCGGGAGGAGCACGCGCAGCACGTCGGCCGGGCCGCCCAGCCGCAGCGGCACCGTCCCGGGCCCGCGGCCCCGCAGGGTCCGGTCGGCGGCGTGCAGCTGGTCCACGCCGGGGGCCACCTGCGCGTACAGCAGCTGGCCGCGCCCGGTCGGTTGCATGCCGCGCGGCGTACGGCGGAACAGCGGCTCGCCCACCCGGGCCTCCAGCGCCGCGATCTGCGCGCTCACGGCGGGCTACGTCAGGTGCCGCTCGCGGGCCGCGCCGCTCACGCTGCCCGCGCGGTACACCGCCACGAACACCCGGAACAGCTCCAGCGAAGCCATCAGCATCCGTTATACCCCCACCCGGCCCACGTGATTAGCGCGCCGGGCCCGCGCGGGCGCACCATGCGGACATGACCGACCGCAGCGCCGCGCAGTTCAACGCCCACGCCGACCGCTACGCCACCAGCGAGGTCCACCGCGCCGGACCCAGCCTGCCCGTCCTGCTGCGCCTGGCCGCGCCGGGCCCGGGGGACCGGGCGCTGGACGTGGCGACTGGCACCGGCAACACCGCGCTGGCCCTGGCCCCCCACGTGCAGGACGTGACCGGCGTGGACGTCGCGGACGCCATGCTGACCCACGCCCGCGAGCGGGCCGAGCGGGAGGGGCTGGACAACGCCACCTTCCGGTCCGGGAACGCCGAGGCCCTGCCCTTTCCCGACGGCACCTTCACGCTCGTCACGTCCCGGCACGCTCCCCACCACTTCGCGCACCTGGACCGCTTCCTGGCCGAGGCGTGGCGGGTCCTGCGGCCCGGCGGGCGGCTGGTGATCGCCGACCAGATCAGCCCCACCCCGGAGCTTCAGACTTGGACGGACACGTACCAGCGGCTGCGGGACCCCAGCCACCACGCGCAGCGCCCCGTATCGGCGTGGCAGGCCCTGAGCGGCGCGGCGGGCTTCACCTGGGCCGCGCACGAGATCGTGCCGTACGAACTGCCCTTCGGCTGGTGGACCGCCCAGAGCGGCTGCACGCCCGACACGGTGGCGGCGCTGCGGGGCCACGCCGCGACCCTGGACGCCGCGCAGCAGCAGGCCGCAGGGTTGATCCTGGACGGGCGCGGCGAGGTGACCGCGCACCGCGAACCCATGCTGGTCGTACGCCTGGAGAAACCCGGGCGCTGAGCCCAGGCTCGTCAAGCGCACCTGCGGCCCGCGCCCCGAGTGCGTTCCCGTAGGCTGCGGGCCACCCATGACGAGTGCTTCCCCGCCTGCCCGTGACCTGTGGCGCACGCTGCGCCTGACCCTGCCGGACCTGTGGCGCGCCCAGCCGCTGATCACGGCGGGCCTGTTCCTGAGCGGGGCGGCGCAGGGCGCGCTGCCCGCCGTGACCATATTGATCGGGAAGTGGACGGTGGACGGCGTGAGTGGCCTGCTGGCCGGGCAGAGCGTGAACCTGACGGCGCTGGCGGGCGCGTGGGCGGGCGTGGCGCTGCTGACGCAGGTCACGGCGACCGTCACGCAGGTCATGCAGGGCGTCGCCGCCGACGGCTACACCCTGCACGTGAACCAGCGCCTGATGCGCCGCATGACCGAATTGCAGGGCCTGGACGTGCTGGAAGACCCGCAGTTCCACGACGACATCGAGGTGCTGCAGGACGGCGCGAGTCACCGCCCGCTGAACCTGCTGTCCACGCTGGTGTACGCCCTGCGGAACGTCGTGGCGGCGATCAGCGTGGCGGCCACCCTGCTGCTGGTCGGGTGGTGGGTGCCGCTGGTGGTCGTGGCGGGGCTGCTGCCGCTGATGTCCCGGCAGATGCAGTTCTACCGGCTGGGCTGGAGTCTGTTCATCCAGCGGACTCCCGAGGCGCGCGAGGTGAACTACCTGTCGCGCGTGGCGCTGCGGCACGAGTACGCCAAGGAGGTCCGGCTGTACGGCCTCGCCCCGCACCTGCAACGCGAGGCGCTGACCCGCACCCGCGCGTACCAGAACACCCTGCGCGCCCAGCGCACGCGCGGCCTGCTGGCGCTGCTGCCCTTCGAGGCGCTGTCCCTGCTGGTCACCGGGGGTCTGTTCGCGTTCGTGGTCGCGCAGGCGCAGGCCGGGCGGGTCGGGGCGGGCAGCGTGGCGCTGGTCGTCACGGCGCTGGCCGCCCTGCGGCAGGAACTGAGCGGCCTGGCCGAGATGGGAAGTATCGGCACGCAGCACCTGAGCTGGTTCGCCAAGCTGGACGCGTTCCTGAACGCCCCGGGCGGCGTGCAGAGCCCCGCCCGGCCCCAGCCCATGCCCGCCGACGGCACGATCACGCTGGAGAACGTGAGCTTCGCGTACCGCGACCAGCCGCCCGCGCTGCGGGACGTGACCCTGACCATCCCCGCCGGGCAGACCGTCGCCATCGTCGGGGAGAACGGCGCGGGCAAGAGCACCCTGATCAAACTGCTCCTGCGGTACTACGACCCCACCGCCGGGCGCATCCTGATCGGCATGGGCGCGGCGCAGACCGACCTGCGCGACCTCGACCTGAACGACTGGCGCTCGGGCGTCGCCGCCGTGTTCCAGGACTTCGCCCGCTTCGAATGGACGCTGCGCGAGAACATCCTCCTGGGACAGGCGCAGGACGACACCCGAATGAACGCCGCCGTGCAGGGCAGCGGCCTGAACACCGTCCTGACGGGCACCCGCACGCTCAACACCCGCCTGGGGCAGGCGTTCGGCGGCGCGGACCTCTCCGGCGGGCAGTGGCAGAAGCTCGCCACCGCCCGCGCCCTGTACAGAGGCGCCCGCGTGCTGATCCTCGACGAACCCACCGCCGCCCTCGACCCCCGCAGCGAGGCCGAAGTCTTCGACACCTTCGCCGCCCTGGCACGCGGCCGCACCACGCTGCTCGTCACGCACCGCCTCGGCAGCGTCCTGATGGCCGACCGGGTCCTCGTCATGAAAGCCGGACAGATCATCGAGGACGGCACCCACGCCGCCCTCCTCGCGCGTGGCGGCGAGTACGCCGACCTGTGGGCCCTCCAGGCCCGCCAGTACGAGGAACAGACAGAGCCCATCCTGGCCTGACGGTCATACGCACTCCGTCGGTTTCGTCGGCTCTGCCCATGCACCGGGTGGCACACTGCACGCCCGGAACCCGGTTCTCTCCTGCTCGCTTCGCTCGGAAAGAGGCTGCAAAGACCCTATCCGGGTCCAAATGACTTTGACGGTTCTCGCAAAATGCGTGCTGAACGTCAGTCCCGTCCAGCGTCAACGGACTGCCACTCGTCCACGTCCGGCGCGGCGACGCCCCCGCTTGCCCGCAGGATGACCAGCAGCGGAATGACCTTCTGTGCCGGAACCACGTAACGCCCCCGTCCCTCCAGGGTCAACCATCCGGCTGCCTGTAATTCCCGCAGGTGGTGGTACAGCTTGCCCGCACCGCCCAGGTCCGGCTGGCCCTGGAGGTCCTGCGTGGTCTGTCTGCCGTTCAGAACGGCGCGCAGAACCGCCAGCCGCAGCGGATGCCCCAGCGCGGCCAGCGCGGGCGCGGCCCCCTGCCAGTCGGCGTTCAGGAGGGCCGGAGTGTCCTGCCCTTCCTGCCACGCCCAGTGTTCCCCGGTGGGCAGCCGGACGTGCCCGCTGAACAGCACTGCGCCTTCCGGTGCGTCGCGTTCCAGGCGTTCCAGCGCCCAGAACACCTCCTTCGGTCCGGCCAGAGGAGCGGACGGGGTCGTCCTGGCCTCCAGCACGGCCAGCCGGGACTCCAGGCGTTCCAGGCGGGCCAGCAGGTCGGCGGAATCGGTCACGCTCTCCAGTTTACTTTTTCGGGGTGGCCGTACCGAGAGCGTCGGTCAGTTGCCGCGCGAGGTCCGGGCGGATGGCGATCATCAGCAGGGCCTCCTCCAGGCTGTCCTGAAGCGCCCGGTACTGCCCGGCGGGTACGTTCCGCAGAAAGACACTGACGACCAGTGGATACCCGGCGGCCGGGCCGACCTTCGGCGTAAACGCGAGGTTGCTGGTCAGCACACCCCCGGACAGTGACCCACCCTTGGCGTACAGCTGGGTAAAGACCTCGTCGTTGCCAGGGTTCACCCGCATGGGCCAGCCCAGGTGGCGGCGCATGATCTGAAGTTCGGTGTCCGGCAGGCCCGCGCCGGTCAGGACGCGCGCCATCAGCGCCGCGTAGTCGCCGGTGGTGCCGGCGGGCGCCGAGCGATTCTGAAGGGCGCCGGCGGTGGCGGGTTCCACGGCCCGCGCGCGCCGCTGCACCGCCGCCGGGTCCCGCAGCGAGGGGTCCTGACGGACCTGCTCCGCCCGCTGCCAGTACAGCGCGGTTCGTTGCGCGGCCGTCATGGTCAGCAGCGCCGTCTGGTCGCGTGGAGTGTCCCAGGTGCTGAACATCCCGGCAACAGGGCCGATGTCGTCCTGGCCGGTCAGGTGCAGGCGCGTGGCTGTCTGCCGGATGGCCTGGGGTCCCAGGCGGGACAGGATCAGGTCGGTGGCGGCGTTGTCGCTGGTTTCGATCATGAACCGGGCGAGCGTGTCCAGCGGCACGGTGCGGTCCGGAGTGCTGGCGCGGCCGGAACGGTCGGCGGGCAGCCCGAGGGCCTTGAGACTGCTGGCGTGTGCGCCGCCGTCCGTGCCCGGCAGGTAGAAGCTTTCCCAGTCGCGCAGCGTGACGGGCTGCTGGGCGTTCAGGGTGCCGCTGGTGACGGCGTGGGCGTAGGCGGCCAGGACGACGATCTTCATGCTGCTGGCCAGCGGCATGGGCTGCGTGTCGTTCCAGTTCAGGGCGTGGCGTGCCGGGTCCGGGGTGCCGTCTGCCCGGAGGGCGTAGGTGCTGACGGCCAGATCGTGCGGCTGGGTGCGGGCGAAGCTCAGCAGGGGGTCCAGGGGGGTGGCGGCCCGGCCAGTCGAGAACGCGGAGAGCAGCAGCAGCAGCAGACGCTTCATACAAATACAGTATTCCGTAATTCTGTAAATTTCAAGGAAAAAACAAAGGAACCCCGGGCCCCAGCCGTTTTCACCCCACCGGCACCCGCTGACTCCCGACGTCAACGGCGACGCGGAACCCGCCCCGGCCTGAACGTCAGCGCCAGCGCAGGCTCACGTCCACGCCCAGCCGCACGTCCGGCAGCGGGGAGGCGGGCGTGCAACTGAAGCGCATCTCGTCCGGGGCGAGGGTCGGCGTGACCTTCCCGAACATCAGCCGAGAACCCAGAAACAGCACCCGCAGTGGGTCTGGACCGGTCGTGCTGGCTCCTGCCCGGCGCAGGGTCAGGGTCGTGCCCCGGCAGGACAGCACCCCGACCTCTCCCCCGGACGGCCAGTGGACCCGCAGGCCCTCCGGGACGCGCTCCACACCCACCACGAACGGGGTGGCCTGAGCCTGCACCCCGCCACCCCACAGGCCCACCAACAGGGCCGCCACCCGCAACATTCCTCGCATGGGTCCATGCTGCCCCCCGCACCCGCGCGAGTCGAGCAGATCTGCCTTACGGCAGCTTGTCCCCCACGTGAATCGCGGCGATGCCGAAGGTCAGCAGGCGGTAGCGGGTGCGGAACCCCGTGGCGCGCATCAGCTGCGCCAGCCGCTCCGGCTCGGGAAAGGCCAGCACGCTCTCGGGCAGGTACGTGTACGCCGAGGCGTTCCCGCTGATCAGCCCACCGATGCGCGGCAGCACATGCTGGAAGTACACGCGGAACAGGCTCCCCAGCAGGCCCGGACGGGGCGGGGGGAACTCCAGGATCACGGCCCGCCCGCCCGGCGCGAGCACCCGGTGAAACTCCGCGAGGCCCCGCGCGTAATCCGCGAAGTTCCGGAACCCGAACGCGCACGTGATCGAATCGAAACTCCCGTCCGGGTACGGCAGGTTCAGCGCGTCCCCCTCCTCCAGGCGGATGTCGATGTGCCGCGCGGCGGCCTTCTCCCGGCCAATGGCGAGCATCTGCGGCACGAAGTCACTGCCGATCACCTCGGCCTGCGGGGCTCGGGTCTTGAGTTCCAGCGCGAAATCCGCCGTGCCCGTCGCCACGTCCAGCACCCGCGCCGGTTGCAGGGCCAGCGCCTCGTGCGCCGCCGCCCGCCGCCAGCCCTTGTCCACCCCGAGGCTCAGCACGCGGTTGAGAAGGTCGTAACGGGGCGCGATGCTGGCGAACATCGCCTGCACGTCACTGCCCTTGTCCTGCTTGTCCCCCACGGCGGGCCGCTTCGTCATGAGCCGCATCATAGGGCGCGCAAGGCGGGACGCACCGGAAGCAGACGCGCAGTCAGGGGGCAGGAACCCTGGATTCAGCGTCGCTGGCGGATGACCTGCCGGAGAATGTGCGGCAGGTTCGTCTCTAGAGCACCCAGCAGTGGTTCGCCGAACACGCAGATGGTGCCCTCCCAGGGATGCCCGAGGGTGCCCCAGCTCAGATCAACAGCGAGCGTGATCGCGTAATCCCCATCAGGGAACACGCCATGAGTCCAGGGATGACTCTTGGTCGGAACCGCCACATCGCTAGGTGTGTACGCGAAACAATCGTGCTGCCAGTCGAGGGCATACACCTCCTCGCCTGGGGCGGTGATCCGGCGGATTGCGTCCCAGAACCCGGCGTATAGCTCGTCTATCTCGTCCTCCGACCACTGTGGAGGCAGCTTGAAGGTGACCGACGGGGTCGGCTCCCGGAAGCCCGGCCAATGACTAAAGGCTGTGCTCGGATGAAATCCGAGGCCGTCATACACGTAGTCCCAGATGTGGGTGTACTCAGGCTCCTCCAGCTTCCGCCAGCCGCTCACGCCGCCTTCTTCCCTCGCCGTGTCCGCAGCGTCTTCTCGCTTTCCAGCAGTCGTTTCAGGGCGGCTTCGCTGCGGGTCAGACCGTCGAGTTCGCTGTCTGCTTTGGTCGCGCGGGGTTCGTAGTCGTCGAGGATCTTGCCTTCGAGGTAGCGGTCGAAGATGACGGGGCAGATGTAGCTACTGCGGGTGACGGCGGGCGTGTTGCCCAGGTCGGCGGCGACGTATTTGACGCAGTCGACGAGGGTCTGCCGGGCCTGTTTCTCGGTGTCGGCGACGCCCGCTTCGGCGAGGTATTCGGCGGCGAGCAGGGTGCCGCCCCAAGTGCGGAAGTCCTTGGCGGTGAACGGACCGATGACTTCCTTGAGGTACGCGTTGAGTTCGCCGCTGCGGACGCGTCGGCGGTTGCCTCCTTCGTCCACGGTCTGGAACAGCCAGGGGCCGGGGAGGTCGAGCAGGCGGCCGATGTTCGTGGCGAGGGTGCGGTCGGTGGTGGCCTTGTGCTGGGTGATGCCGTGCTTGCCCTTGAAGTGGAACGTGACGGTGTTTCCGCCCACCTGGACGTGCCGCTGGCGGAGGGTGCTGAGGCCGTAGGTTTTGTGCTGCTGCGCGTAGATGTCGCTGCCGACGCGGAAGCGGGCGACGTGCAGCAGGCGGGTCATGAGGGCGGCGACCTTGCGGGGTGGGAGGCCCTGGGCGCGCAGGTCGGCCCCGGTGATGGCCTTGAGCTGCCCGAGCGCTCCGGCGAAGCGGGTGAGGCGCTGCCATTTCTTCAGCGCGCCCGCCTGCACGAAGTCCGGATGGTAGCGGTACTGGAGGCGTCCGGCGGCGTCGCGCCCAAAGGCCTGAAGTTCGGCGTCCGCGTCGGGGCTGACGTACACGTCCTCGTAGGCGGGGGGCACGGCGAGCTTGGCGATGCGTTCGATGCCCGCCTTGTCTTTGTAGGGGGTGCCGTCGGGCCAGAAGTATTTGAATTTCTTGGGGTCGCTGCCTTCGCGGCGCAGGTACTCCTCGGCGAGGATCTGGGTGCGGGTGGTCATTCCGTGACCTGCATGGGCAGTTGCCAGTCGATGGGCGTCAGGTCCGCTTCTTCCAGCGCGGCGTTCACCTGGCTGAAGGGGCGGCTGCCGAAGAATTTCGCCTCGCTCAGCGGGCTGGGGTGCGCGGATTCGATGATCACGTGCTGGGGCGCGGTGATGAGTTTCTTCTTCTTGCGGGCGTACGCGCCCCACAGGACGAACACGACCCGCTGAGGCTTGTCGTTCACGGCGCGGATGACGGCGTCCGTGAAGTGCTCCCAGCCCTTGTTGGCGTGGCTGTTGGCCTGCCCCTCGCGGACGGTGAGGACGGCGTTCAGCAGCAGGATGCCCTGCTCGGCCCAGCCCTTCAGGTACCCGTGGCGGGGGGCGGTGAAGCCGGGCAGGTCGGCGGTCAGTTCCTTGTAGATGTTGCGCAGGCTGGGCGGGATGGGCACGCCGGGGCGGACGCTGAAGCTCAGGCCGTGCGCCTGACCGGGGCGGTGGTACGGATCCTGACCCAGGATCAGGACCTTCACGTCCTCCAGCGGCGTGAAGCGCAGCGCGTTGAACACGTCCGGCGCGGGGGGGAACACATTCCCGGCGCGGCGTTCCTGAATCAGGAAGTCCTTCAATTCATGGAAGTACGGGGCGCTGAATTCGCCGTGCAGGGCCTGCTGCCAGTCGTCGGGCAGCCCGGCGGGCACGATGGCCTTCGGGGCGTTGTTGGTCGTGGTGTCAGAGGGGGCGGGCGTGTGGCCGAAGAGGTCGGGCTGGTCGCTCATGATGGTCCTTTGTAGGGCACGGGGGCGGGGTGGGGGTGGGGGTTTCTCCGGGAGGCCCCGGGCTTTTCGTTCGGCGCGCAGGTCGGCTTTCTTGCGGCTGCCGTGCTTCGCGTAGATGCGGCGGGCTTCCGCTTCGAATTCCGGGCTGGCGCGGGCGGCGCTGATGCGGGCGCGGGCGCGGCGTCCGGCCTCCTGTTCATTCACGATGGGCGGCGGGTAGCTCAGGCGACTGGCTCCGCTCCACTCCCAGGGCGCGTGGATGAAGTCGGTGGGGACGTCTGCGAGTTCCGGCAGCCAGCGCCGCAGGAACACCCCGTCCGGGTCCTGTTCGCGCGCCTGCCGGGTCGGGGAGTAGATGCGCACGCGGTTGATGCCGACCGTGCTGCTCTGCATCTGCATCTGCGACCAGTGGATGCCGGGTTCGTTGTCCAGCCACTCGCGCGCCAGGAACAGCCCGGGCTGGCGCCAGTGCAGCCAGAGGTGCTGCGTGGCGAAACTGACCAGCAGGGCGCGCATGCGGAAGTTCAACCAGCCGGTTTCGCGCAGCATCCGCATGCAGGCGTCGATCAGGGGGTAGCCGGTCTGCCCGTGCTGCCAGCGGTCGTAGAACTCCGGGTTCCATTCGTGTTCGCGCAGGCCGTCCAGGGCGCGGTTCAGGGTGCGGAATTCCATGTCCGGCTGGCTTTCCAGGCGCTGCATGAAGTGGCAGTGCCAGTGCAGCCGCGACTCGTACGAGCGCAGGGACCGCACCCAGCGCGGGTCGGCCTCGGGATCGCCCTTGACGGTCGCGAGGCGCTGCCGGGTCGCCTGAAGCACCTCCCGCAATGAGATCGTCCCGAACGCCAGTGGCGCACTCAGGCGCGAGCAGCTGCTCTCGGCGCTCAGGGGGCTGCTCATCTCGCGCATGTAGTTCACGCCGCGCGCCGCCAGGAACGAGTCCAGCGTGTCCAGAGCGGCGGCGCGGCCCCCCGGTGGGATGATCTTGGCATTGGCGGGCACACCCAGTTCGGCGTGGGTTCGCAGGCCGCCGGGGTCGGCGTCCACACCACTCAGCTGCGCGGGCGCGGCGACCTGCGGGGCGCCCAGGCGTTCCTCCCAGGTGGCGGCCCAGCCGTCGCGGTTCCGCATGCGGCGGATCACGCCGTTCTGCGGCAGTTCCGTCATGGGCAGCCCGCGCGCCCGCGCCCAGGCCCGCACGCGTCGGTCCCGCTGGTAGCTCACGCCGTTGCCGGTCTCCTCGTGCGCCCACACGGCCGTCACGCCATGCGACTCGCGCAGTTCGTCGAGCACGGCGACCGCCTCGCCCACCCGCACGACCAGCGGCGTGCCCAGCGCGCGCAGGCTGGCGTCCAGTTCCCGCAGGGATTCGTTCAGGTACGTCAGGTGATGCCCGGCGAACTCCTCGTGGGTCAGCTGTTCGGGCTCGTAGATGAACACCGGCAGGACCGGCCCGCTCCCTGCGGCCCGCGCGAGGGGCGCGTGGTCGTGCACGCGCAGGTCCTTCTTGAACCACACGAGTTGGGTGCCGCCGAGCATGAGGGTCACTCTTCCCCACTGCGCCGCGCGGGACGGTAGGCGCGCGCCCCGTCTTCAGCTGCGCTCAAGACGACATGAACGCGGGCCGCCCCCCGGTGAAGGCGGCCCGCTCATCGACTCGTTACTGGATGCTGGCGCGGAAGCAGATCGTCACGGTCTGCGTGGGGGCCAGCACGAAGTTGCCGGCCTGCACCGTGACCTTCCCGCCGCTCAGCAGTCCGGCGTCCCCGTCGGCGGCGGCGGTGTAGTACACCGTGCCCGCCGGGGTGGTCACCCTGATGTCCTGCCCGGCCGCGAAGCCGCCCACCCGGAAGGCGGTGTTGGCCGGGACCATGTCGCTGAAGCTGATGTTCGTGGCGTTCAGCCCGCCGACGTTCGTGGTGGCGATGCAGTACTCCAGGACGTCGCCGGGGTTCCCCTCGCCGGTCGTGCCGACCGGGCCGCCCGCCGTGAGGTTCTGCACGGTCTTGACGACCGTCAGTTTGGCCGGCTGGGACACGGGCGTGACGACCTCGTTGCTGGGCACGCCGCCGTTCGGGCCGCCCGCATAGCGCACCAGGGCGATGTTGCGGACGTCCGCGGGGTAGCTGGCCGGGGTGTTCACGGTCACGCGGAAGGTCACGACGGCCTCCTGATCCAGCGCGGCGGGCGTGCTGTCGATCCGCAGGACCTGCGTGGTGCAGGGCGTGGTCGGCCCGGAGCAGATGCCGACCGGCTGCGCGAAGGGGTACGCGGCGCCGCCCAGGCTGGTGCCTGCACCGTTCGTGACGGTGCTGGTCGCGCCGTTCACGCGGGCGCTGCCCGGCACGTAGGTCGTCCCGGCGGGCAGCGTATCCGTGAAGGTCACGCCCCCGGCGGGCAGGGTGCCGCTGTTGCGGATCACGACGCGGTACTCCAGGGTGTCGCCGGGCTGCACCTTGGCGCCGCTGGTGCCCGCGACCTTCGTGACGCTCTTGACGGCGTTCAGGCTGGGAGCCAGGACCGGGTAGGTGCAGCTGGCCAGGTCGGTGGACCCCAGGCTGGCCGAACCGACCGGGGTGAACGTGACGTTCACGAGGTCCAGTTTCACCAGTCGGCCCAGGTTGTCCCGGGCGTAGATGCCGCTGGGCGCCGCGGCGATCCCGTTGAACTGCGAGTCCTGTGCGGGGTTGCTGAAGCCGCCCAGGTACTCGGCGGTGGCGCTGGCGGCGCCGGGCGTGATCAGCCACAGGTCGATGTTGGTCGAGCCGGTCACGGCGCTGACCATGTACAGCTTCCCGCTGTCATCCGCGAAGAAGTCGCCGTTGTCGCGGAAGTTGGGCGCGCCGCTGGAGGTGCTGGTCACCTGGCCGAGTGCCTTGACCGCGTACCCGCTGCTGCTGCCGGTCGGGAAGGACCAGAGGTTGCCGCCGCCGTCCATGGCGTAGCCGGTGCCGCTGCGGGTGACGGCCATGCGCACCAGTCGGCCCGACACGCCGGTGAACGTACCGCCGGACAACCAGGTCCGCAGGCTGGTGTCGTACACCCTCAGGCGGTTGTCGCCGTCGGTCGCGACGAAGAACCGCCGGGCGTCGGGCGAGATGGCCAGCGTGGCCGAGGTGGCAGCGGCCGAGATGCCGCTCAGGGCCGCGACCGGCGTGCCGACCGTGTTGGTCGTGACGTCCAGTTCGTTGATGCTCACGCCGTTCTGGCTGAGGCCGCCCGAGGCGATGGTCAGGGCGTACACCTTCGAACACATGGGCGCCGGGGTGGGGGTGGTGACGGTGGTGGTGGTCGTGGCGCACTGCCCACTGGTGGTCGTGCAGCTCGCCGGGTCGGGGATCGGGTCGGGGTCGCCGCCGCCGCCGACACTCGCGCGGTTCGTGATTGTCCCCACCGCGCTGCTGCCGACCGTGACGGGGACGGTCAGGGCCACGCTTGCTCCGGCACCCAGGTTGGGCGTGCCGGTGCAGGTCACGGCGCTGCCGCTGGTCGTGCAGCTCCAGCCGCTGGCTGCGGTGAAGCTGGCGGGCGCGCTGATCCCGGCGGGCAGCTGGTCCTTCGCGGTCACGGTGCCGGAGGTGGTGGCACTGCCGCTGTTCTTCACGGTCAGGGTGTACGTGGCGCCGCTCTGGCCGACCGTCCAGGGACCGCTACTGCCCTTGGTGAGGGTCACCTGGGGCTGGGCAACGCAGCTGAGTGTCAGGTCATCGAGTTTCAGGACGTTCGCGTCACCGCTCACACCGTCTTTCAGGGTCAGGACCTTCACGGTGACCTGCGTGCCGCTGACCGTGAACTCCGGGACCTTCTGGACGGTGTACCCGGTGGTCAGGACGCTGCCGTTCATGCTGGCCAGCAGGGTGCCGGTGGCGGGGTCCACGAACTCGTAGCGCAGCTGCGAGGGGGCAGTCGAGTGCGTGCGGGCGTAGTTCTGATAGGTGACCTTCGATCCGGCCGGGACGGTCACGGTCTGCTGGAACAGCACGCGGGGCGTGGTCAGCAGCGCGCCGTTCTTGCCTTCGAAGTTCGCGACGTTCAGGTACAGCGCGTACCCGTTGTTGCCGGTCCGGTCGATGCTGTTCCAGAAGGTGTACTTCCCGGCGGTGTTCGTGACGGTGTTCACGTCCGTGACGTACGTGTGGTTCTGGATGCTGCCCAGGCTGGCGTTGCTATCGAAGCTCTGCACCCAGGACGTGCCTGGCGTGCAGGTGTTCGCGGCGGCGAAGCTCAGGGCGGACAGGGCGGCCAGCGGCAGCAAGCGCCGCAGGGTGATCAGGATGTGCATGCGGGGCCTCATTCTCAGCGCCCTCCGGTGGGGTCGGGCGTGGGGGCGGGACTCTGTCCGTCGTCGAGCATCAGGTCCAGGCGCAGGTACGCGCCCTGACGGGTGTAGACGTTCGTGCCGATGCCCTGGAAGCCCACGGGGTTGTAGCCCAGCGTGATCCAGGTGCCGGGCAGCGCGCGGTAGCTGGCTTCCAGTCCGGCGCTGTACAGGCTGCTGCCGGTGGCAGGCTGCGTCAGGGCGCGCGCGGCGAGCCCCAGGCCCAGCCGGTCCGTGACGTAGTACGTGCCGCTGCCGCTGACCTGGTATGTGGCGCTGCCCGGCTCGTCCAGCAGGGCGCGTCCGGCCAGTCCGGCGCGCAGGGCGTAGCGGGGAACGTGGTACTCGACGTTCGCCTCGCCGATGATCTCGGGCGTGCCGCCCGCCAGCGCACCATTCTTGTAGCGCAGGTAGCTCAGGCCCTGCCAGGGTCCGGCGCGCAGCGCGGCGGACGCGGCGTAGCTGGCGCCGGCGCCCGCACCGAAGATCTGATGCCCCTCGGCGTTGAGGGTCAGCTGATCACTGACGCTGTACGTGGCGCCGCCCTTGAGGCCCACGCTGAAGCCCGCGTCGGTGCGGGCGGCGTCGGCGGCCAGGGTGGCGGACAGGGCATCGGTCTTGTAGCGCACGCCAGCCCCGGCGTTCCAGCTGCTCTCGTCCCGGTCGTCACCGTCGGTGTCGAGGATCAGGCTGCCGCTGAGGTCCATGGCGGCGCGGTCACTGAGGGGCAGGGTGGTGTCCACGCCGATGCGGGCGCGGTTGCCCCAGCCGTCGGCGCCGGGCAGATCGTAGTTCAGGGTCAGGTTCGTGCCGCCCAGCCGGGTCTGCAGGCCCAGGCTGGCGCGCTGGCCCTCGCCCCAGGTGATGTCGTCGCGGGCGGTCAGGGTGACGTTCTCCGCGACGGGAACGGTGGCCTTCACGGTGGTGGTGGTGTCCAGGGTCCCGCTGAGCGCCTGCGCGTGGTCCACCTGCGCGCTCAGTCCGCCCTGCTGGTAGGCGGCGCTGACGACCGCCGCCAGCCCCTGCCGGTCGCCGAAGCCCGCGCGGAGCCCGGCGCCCAGCGTGAACGGCGAGAAGGTGTACAGGCCGCGCAGGTCGGCGGTGCCGCCGCTGGTCGCGGGGCTGCCGGTCGTGCCGGGCGTGGCGGCGTAGCTCGCGCGGGCGTTCAGCGCGAAGCGGTCGGTCAGGCGGTAGGTGGCGTCGGCGGCGGCGCCCAGCCCGGCGGTGCCGGCGTTCAGGCCGGTGTACTCGGGGGTCTGGTAGTGCACGCTGCCGCTGACGGCGAAGCGGTCGCCCTGCACGCTGGCGCTGCCGTCGATCAGGGCGCCCTGCGTGGCGGACGCGGCGAGCAGGTCGGCGCGGCGGCCATCCTGTGCGTAGCGCAGGCGGGCGCCGACGCTGGTCACGCCGTCCAGTCCCACGGCGGCGGCCGCGACGCTCAGGGCGTCGGTGACTCGGTACCGGCCCTGCACGCCCCAGGCCAGCTGCCGGGCGGCCAGCGGGTCGTTCAGGCGGTAGCTGACCTCGACGCTCTGGGTGCGGCCCTGATCGTCCAGCAGGTTCAGGGGCCGCTGGAAGTACAGCACGCCGGCCACCGGGTCCAGGGTGTAGTCGGTCAGGCGGGCCAGCGGACGGCGGTCCTGCGCGCCGGTCTGCGGGTCGGTCAGGAGCAGCGTGACGGTCTCGCTGTCGGCGTGCAGGTCGTCGTCCGGGAGGGCCAGGGCGCGCAGGCCGTTGGCGTCCAGCGTGACGCGTTTCAGGTCGCCGGGCAGCGCGGCCACGAAGCCCGACATCTGCGGGTCGCTGCGCGTGAAGCCGCTCAGGGCGGTGGGCGTGATACCGACGCTGAACACGTCGATGGGAAGCGGCGCCTGCCGGTAGCTGACCGAGAAGGCCGGGTGTTCGTAGCGTGCGGCGACCGGGTCGATGCCCTGGAGGGGCACGGTCTCGGCGCTGCTGTCGCCGTGGTTGGGGTAGCGCTGCAGGGGGTTGGCGGTGGTGGGCAGGCCCTGGTCGCGGTCCTGGCGGACGGTGGTGGCGCCGCTGGCGGTGCGGTCGGCCGTCAGGGCGCCGCTGGCGGCGACGTACAGTTTGCCGTCGCCGATGGGCGTTTCCAGGTAGCCCTGCGCGCGGGCTTCGCCGGCGGCGACGCCCCCGGCGCTCAGGATGCCGCCCACGCTGAGCAGGCCGATGCCGACGCGGGTGCGGCTGGGCAGCGCCTCGAAGCCCTTGCTGATCACCCGGTCGCCCAGGCGCACCCGGACGTCGAAGTGGGCCGGCGCCGCGAGCGGTTCGAGTTCCAGGACGCCCACGCCGTCCACGAGTTTCACCTGGTAGCTGACCACGCGGGGCTGCGCGTCGGGCTGGGCGGGTTCCAGGGTGGCCTGCACGGTGACGTTGCCGCCAGCGGTGCGGATTCCGGCGGCGTCGGTCAGGTCGATCCGCACGCGCAGCGGCGTGACGCCGTCGGCGATGAGCTGCTCGCCGGTGAACTCGGCGCTGACGGGCGTGCCCGCCAGGGACACGCGGACGGTCTGCCCGGCGAAGCTCAGGGTGTTCTCGCCGCTGCGCAGCGCGACGCCGTAGAACTCCTGCCGCTGCGTGCCGCGTTCGGCGTCGACAGTCCTGCGGCCCAGGCTGGCCGGGTCGACGGGCGCGCCGTTGATCAGGGGCAGGTCGGTGCTGCCGTCGGGGCTTTCCACGACGACGGTCACGCGGTCGCGGTCGCGGTACACGGCGCCGTCCAGCGGGAGTTTCAGCGCGCCGCTGTTCTCCTGGCTCTGCGCGGCGACCACGGGGGTCAGGGCGCTCAGGTCGTCCAGGTTCCCCTCGCCCACCAGGACGCTGGCGCGGCCCCCGGCGTAGCGGCCCACCAGGGTGGGGCTCTGCAGGGCGGGCAGGCTGCCCTCGTGCGTGACGCGGTAGGTCAGGACGCCCCGGGGCGCGCCGGGGGTGGTCCAGTACAGTTTGCCGCTCTGGCCGGCCTCCGGGTCGGCCAGGGGGCGGCCGCTCAGCTGGCTGCTGCCGGGCACGTAGCTGCTGCCGGCCGGAATCTGGTGCACCACGACGACCTGCGTGGCGTTCCTGGTGGTGGGCACGTCGTAGGGGATGCGGACGGTGCTCTCGCGGGTCTGCGTGACGACCGGGGTCGGGGCGGGCGGCGCGGGCGTGGTGACGCTGAACGTCCCGCCCACGACCTGCTGCGTGGCGCAGTTGCTGGTCAGGGTGGCGCTCAGCTGGCCCTGCTCGCCGCCCGAGCCTTTCACGCGGGCGCGGTAGCTGAGGGTTTTTTCCTCGCCGGGTTGCAGTTCACCGCTGAAGCTGGTGGGGTCCAGGGCTTCGAGGGTCTCGCCGGGCTGGTCGGTCAGGTCGTAGGGAGCGGGCGCGGCGCTGGTGTTGCGCAGCGTGAGGGTCACGGTGACGGTCTCGCCGGGCAGCGTGGCGGCCAGCGGCGCGCGGCGCAGTTCGATCTGCGTGGCGCTGGGCAGGACCTGCACGCCCAGCGTCTGGGTCTGGTTCCAGGGGGCCAGGGTGGCGCGGGCTTCGCCCTGCGTGGCGGCGACGGCGCGGGCCTCGAAGGTCAGCACGCCGGGGTTGGCGGCGTCCACGCGGGCGGTGACGCTGGTGTCGCCCTGCGCCTCGAATCCGGCGGGCAGCGCCACGCGCAGGCTGGCCGGGAGGGTCTGGCGGTCGAAGTCGGTGGTGGCGCGCGCGGTGAAGGTCACGACGTCGCCCACGCAGACCTCGGGTTTATCGGCCGTGAAGTTCAGGTTCACGCTGGGTTTGACCTGCACGGCGACGCGCGCGGTCTGGCCCTTGGTGACGGTCGCGGCGGGCGCGTTGACGCTGACCTCGGCGCCCCGGACGGCTTCGGCCTGCACCGGGTACTCCCTGGCGGGCAGCGTGAAGGGTCCGGCCTGACCGCTGACGGCGTAGGTCTGCTCGCCGACGGTGACGTTCGCCTGGGTGGGCAGCGTTTCGTCGGGGAGGACCAGTTCGGCCGTGATGTCCAGCTTGCCGGTGGTGTCGGCGGTGACGATCTTGATCGGCCCGGTGCTGAGTTCGAAGCCGACCGAGTTCGACCACTGGTAGGTCTTGGGCGGCTGGCGCAGGTACAGGGTGTAGTTCCCGGCGTCCTCGGGGACCTTGATCTCGTCCCACTGCAGCTGTCCGCTGACCTTGATGGGGTAGGCGGTGCCCTGCGCGTCGCGCAGTTCGCCCTGCAGTTCGCCCGCGCCGTCCCCGTCGTACATGCGGATGCTCATGGGCCCGCCCGGGTTGTAGACGTTCAGGGCAGGCACCCAGTCGCCACTGCGCACCGTGACGTTCAGGTGGTCGGCCTCGACGGCGGCGCTGACGGACGTCAGGCGCAGCGCGAAGGTGTTCTTGCCGTTGCCCTGGGTGCGCACGCGCAGGGTGTACGTCCCGGCCTTCAGGTCGCTGTTCAGGAAGGTCTGCCAGTCCTGCGCGCCCTGCCCGAACTCCTGCTGCCGCACGACCTGACCGTCCGCGTCGATCAGCGTGAAGGTGCTGCCGACCGGGGCCTTGGGGGTGCTGGGGTCGTAGTTCTCGTCGCCGTACTGGTCGGGCGTGCGGTAGTCGGCAGGGTCGAACTGCGCGCCGTACACGTCGAGTTGCACGCGTGAGCTGACGCCCACGACCAGGCGCAGGTCCTGATCGCCGACGGTCCACATCAGCTTGTCGCCGACGGAGGTCAGGGGGAGCGAGGTGGCGATTTCCTGCGCGGCGGCCGTTCCCAGCAGGGCCGCGGTCAGGGTGGTGAGGGCGCGTTTCACTCAGTACCTCCAGTGGGCGGCCGGGTCGGTCACGGCGCCCTTGAGATCCCCGGTCCAGCGGAAGCGGTAGGTCAGGACGCGCTCCCCGGCGGGCAGGGTGGTGAAGGTCAGGGCGTTCTGCCCGTCGAGCAGCGTGGCGCCCTGCGGGAGGGGATCGTTCAGGTCGACGCCGCTCAGGTCGGCGCTGGCGCCCAGGGTCAGCTGCACGAGGTACACCCCGGCCTCCTGCTCGAACACCTGCTTGCGGACCGTGAGGGTCTGCGCGGCGCTCAGGGGCAGGGCGCTGGTCACGCGCAGGGTGGTGTCGCGCGTCACGGCGATCTCGCCGGCGTCGGGGGCCAGCGGGAAGTCCACGCTGGTCAGGCTGCGCACGTAGACCAGTCGGCTGCCGGGACGTCCGGCGTCCTGCGGGACGTTCAGCGGCTGGTAGGCGACGCTGCCAGGGTCGAGGCGCAGCGCGGCCTCACCTTCGAAGAGGTTGCGGAAGTGGTAGCGGCCCTGCGTGTCGGTCAGCGCCACGCGCCCCCCGGCCAGGATCACGCGGGCGTTCATGACCGGCACGTCCACGGCGCGGTCATAGATCCCGTTGCGGTTGACGTCCTGGAACACGTAACCCACGAGGTCGGCGGTGTTCCGGCCGAAGATCAGCGGGTCGATGGTGTTCGCGGCGGTGCTGGGGGGCGTTTTCGTCTCGCCGTTGTTGCTGACGGCGGTGGCGATGGCGCTGTTGCGGATCTGCGTGCCGGCTTCGGGCGTGACGACCGCGTCGAAGGTGACCACGGCGCTGGCGCCCGGGGCCAGGCCGGGAATCTCCCAGACGTAGGTGCGGCCGGTGACGGTGGGGGTGATCTCGCTGCCGTTCAGGCGGCTGCTGCCGTCCACGTACGTCAGGCCGGCGGGCAGGGTGTCCTGCACCGTGACGGTGTCCAGCGTGCCGGTGGCGCTGCGGTTCGTGACGGTGAAGGTGTAGGTGATGGTCTGGCCGTAGGCGACCACGGCGGGGCTGCTGGTCTTGACCATGGTCAGGTTGCTGCTGCGGAACACGCCGTTCACGACCGGGTTGCTGGGCACGGGGTCGGGCAGTTCGCTGCTGCCCACCGTGAAGGTGTTCAGGACGCGGGCCCCGTCGGGGGTGTCCTGCGGCACGCGGGCGTTCAGGGTCAGGTCGAGGCTCTGGCCGGGGTCCAGGCGGGCCAGGCGCCACACGACCGTCTCGCCCTCCAGGGTGCCGCCCTGGTCGGCGCTGATGAACTCCAGCAGCTCGGTGCGGGTCAGGGTGCCGCTGGCGTCGAGAATCTGGATGGCGCGCAGGTTGTCGCGGATCTCGACGTTCGTCAGCGCGAAGCTCTGGGTGTTGGTGAGTTTCAGGTGGTAGGTCAGGACCTGTCCGGGTTCCACCAGTCCGCTCAGGGTGCCGCTCTTGACGGGGTTCAGGGTCAGGGGCGCCACGGCGGTCAGGATGTCGACGGTCAGGTTGTTCGCGGCGCCGCGGCTGCTCTGGGCGGTCAGGACGGCGCGCAGGGCCTCGGTGGCGGAGCTGACGTTCGCGCGGGTGGGCACGTAGCAGGCGTTGAAGTCCCGGGTGCCCTGCGGCGCGAGGTCCGGCACGCGGAACGGTTCGGTGATGGGCGTGCCGTCGCGTTCGGTGAAGCGCAGCGTGCCCTCGCCGATCTCGATGCGGCCGGTGATGGTCAGGGTGTCGGGGCGGTCCCCGAGGTTCTGCGCGGTGTGCGGGAAGCAGACTTCGGTGTTCAGCAGCGCGTTGGGTTTGACCTGCCGGTCGTCGGCGCTGAGTTCACCGCCGGGCTGCGCCTGCGGGTTGCCCAGTGGGCCCAGCGCGATCAGCGGCTGGTAGCGCAGGGTCACGTCGGCCGGGGCGTCCACCGTGACGTCGCCGCTGCGCAGCTGCGCCACGTTGCGGCGGCTTCCGGTCACGCCGTCCGGGGTGCGCAGCGCGAAGGTCAGGGTCAGGGTCGCGCCGGGCGCCAGCGAGTCCACGCGGGCGCGCACGCCGCTCACCGGGCTGGGTTCACTGGCCTGCCAGGGCTGACCGGCGCCGGCGCGGTACTCGGTGGTGGCGGTGGGGGCGGCGCTGCCGCTCAGGCGGGCGCTGCCGCTGACGAACACGAAGTCGCGCAGTTCGGGCGTGTCGAGCAGGTCGGTGATCGTCACGGCGCGCGAGGCTCCGTTGCCCGCGTTGCGGGCGGTCAGGGTGACGGTGGTCACGTCGCCGGGGCGCAGCGCGGCGGGCGTGAAGGTCTTGTCGAGCGTCAGGGTGGGCGGGTCGCCGACGTTGATGCGGGCCACGTTGTTGTCGTCGGTTTCGCCGCTCAGGCCCTGCGCGTTCGTGCCGCAGCGGGCGATCAGGTTCGGGTAGGCGCTGCCGCGGTCACTGGCCTGGGTGGTGGCCCGCACGAGCAGCGCCGCGCTCGCGTCGGCGTCCAGGGTCAGGCTGGTCAGGGCCGGTTCGTCCGGGTCGATCTGCCCGTTGCCGTTGGCGTCGCGGTGCAGGCTCAGGTCGCCGGGCGTGAACTGCGAGACCACGTCGGTGGGCACGCTGAGGTTCACGGTGTTCGCGGCGTTGCCGGTGTTGGTCAGCACGTAGCGCAGCAGGGTGGTCTCGCCGGGCAGCAGCGCGGCGCTCTGACCGGGCTGCGCCACGCTGCCGTTGGGCAGGGCGCTGACCGAGCACACGGCCTGCACGGTGGTCGTGACCGGCGGGGTGGGCACGCGCACGGGCGGCTCGCCGGGCGGCGTGAACTCCAGGGTCGCCTGGTTCTGGATCACGGTGCCGGCGGGGGTGCCGGCCGCCTGGGCCGCGCCGGACAGGGCCGGGGTCAGCGCCAGGGCCAGACTGGTCAGCAGCTTGAGCAGAGGGGGGTTTCGCACGGGGCCTCCCGGAGGTGAGGGCACAAATGGAGGAGTCTGATGTTGTGGGCGGACAGGGGAGGAAAAATGCGGCCGGGGGTCTCCCCTGCCCGGTGGGGCGCGCCCACGCAACGGGGTGGGCGCGCCTGGGGGATGGTTACTTGACGGTGACGACGAACGTGCCGGTGATGGTCTGGCCGGGGGTCAGGATGTCGCCGGTGTCGATGGTGCCGTTGCCGTTGGTGTCCACGCCGGCGTACACGGTCACGCCGGCCGCCTGGGGCGCGGCGATGGGCGTGCCGCTCCAGCTGGTGCCATTGGTGGAGTACAGGATGGCGCCGGTGGCGGTGCTGCGTGCCATGAAGCTGACGAAGGTGGTGTTGGCGGGCAGGGTGTCACGGATGAACACCTTGGTGACGTTGGCGTTGCTGGTGTTCTTGCCGACGATGGTGTAGGTCAGCGTGTCGCCGGGTTTCGCTTCGGCCTTGTCGACGGTCTTGGTGGGCGCGGCGACCGGGGTCTTGCCGACCAGGACGGTGTCGTTGGGGTCCTTGACCTCCACGCCGGTGGTGGGGGATTTGGCGGTCTGGTTCAGGGTGATGGTCTGCGCGGCGGCGGCGCAGGGCACGTCGACGGCGGCGATCAGTTTCAGTTCCGCGCCGGCGGCGAGCGGGCCGGTGTCGGCGGTGCCGTTGCCGTTGGTGTCGGTCAGGGGGGCCTCGCCGCTGTCCAGGGCTTTGTTGCCGTTCGCGTCGATGAAGTACTTGACGGTCACGGTCACGGTGGTGCCGTCAGTCAGTTTGATGGGCGCGGTGCCGCTCACGTCGAAGGTGTCGGTGGCGCTGCCCAGGTTGGCGATCTCCATGGCGACCGTGGCGCGGATGTCGGGGCTGCCGGCCGTGCAGGTGGCGGGCGGGATGATCGGGCTGCTGGGGCTGCCGGGCTGGCCCGCCTCGGGGGTGCCGGGCAGGGCGGGGTCGCCGCCGGGGGTGGGGGTGGGGTTCCCGAAGGACAGGCCGGGCAGGTTCACGATGTCCCGGGTGTCGTCTTTTCTGCTGGTGTCGTTGCTGCTGGTGCTGATGACCGTGACGGTGGGGGGCGTCGCGGGGTTGGTGGGCAGGCCGCCGGCAGTGAAGGTGACCTTGACCAGCAGGTTGGCGGTCTGGCCGGGAGTCAGGCTGCCCACGTCCGGCACGCCGTCGCCGTCCGTGTCGGGCAGCGGGGTGCCGTCGGTTTTGAAGAGCGTGACGGTCGTTCCGGAGGGGAAGCCAGCCAGGGCAGTGGTGATGTCGAACACGTCGGGGCGGTTGCCGGTGTTCTGGACGGTGTTCGTGAAGGTGATGGCCGTGGTGGTGGTGGTGGCCTGCGCGGTCTGCGTGTCGCTGGCGCTGGGGGTGATGGTCACGCCCTCGGGGCTGGCGTAGGCGGGCGTCACGGGGGTGCCGTTGCCGTCCGGGTCGGCCTTGGGTCCGATGACGGTGGCGTCCTTGCGGTCCACGGTGGTGACGTTGGAGTTGTTGGCGTCGCGCGGGACGCTGGGGTCGTTGTTGAAGGCCGGGTTGTCCTGGCGGGTGCCGGTCGGGTCCGCGCCGTACTTGTCGGCGTTGGTGGCCGCGGCGGGAATCACGTACACCTGGAAGAACTTGACGGCGGCGTCCTGGTTCACGCCGCTGATGCCGGTGATGGGTGTGGCGGCGGTGATCTCGGCGAGGCTCAGGGTGCCGTCGCTGTTGGTGTCGGCGCTGGCGGGGTAGAACGTGACGCTGGTGGGGGTCTTCACGGCGCTGGTGGGGTCGGGGGTGTTGGTCAGCGTGTAGGACTCGTTGGGGACGTTCCCGGTGTTGGTCAGCGTGTAGGGGAAGACCACGGTGTCGCCGGGGCGGGCGGTGGCGGTCTGGCCGGGCTTGGTGTAGTCGGGGGTGGTGACGACGGCGCTGGCGTCGTTCGGCACGATGGTGAAGCTGGGCACCGGCAGCACGGTGGTGGTGACGGGGTTGGAGGGGATGGGTGGGGTGGGGGTGGTGCTGCCTTCGGGGGTGAAGACGATCTCGGCGGTGTTGGTGATCACCGTGCCGGCGGCGGTGCCGGCCGCGTGCGCGGTGCTGGCGGCGAGGGCGATCAGGGCGGTCAGGGTCCAGTGCTTCTTCATGTGCTTCCTCCGGGAGGGGGCGGGGGGGGGTTACTTGACTTTCACGCGGAAACTGAACTTCAGCGTCTCGTCCGGGTTCATGCTGGTCAGGGTCCAGCGGACGTTGGTGTAGGTGGTGGGGGGTGCGGGTTGCTGGCGGGTGACGCTCTGGCCGTTCTCGGTGGTGGTGACAGTGCGTCTGGGCTGCGCGCTGAAGGTCTTGCCGCCGTCAATGGAGTAACTGACGGTCCAGCGGTCTGTGGCGGGGGTGGTCAGGACGCTGAATTCGGTGCCGCGTGGGATGGGGACGTTGACGTTCAGCTGGCCCAGGCGGCGTCCGGAGACGTTGCGCAGCGTGACCTGTTCGCGCAGGACGTCGCCGGGCAGGACGGTTTTGGGCGAGTCGATGATCGTCTCGACGGTTTTGCCGCTGCTGTCGGTGCTGCGTTTGACGAGGTCCTGGGTCAGGGTGAAGGTGACGTTGGGGCTGGACTGGGCGCTGGCCGCCGTGAGGAGCAGCAGGGGCAGAATGAGGCGCTTCACTGCGGGGGGACCTCCAGAGACAAAAAATTGACCGACAGCTGGGGGATCTCTCCCGCCGTTCTGTCGGTCGCGCCACTCGCTCCTCATCTGGCTTAGGCGCCCGTGTGCGCCAGATGATTCATTGCTCCTGAACATCTGTTGGCCCGGGGACCGTCCCCGAGGATGTTCGGTTTACCTCACCATGCTGACGCGCCTGTCACTGACCGCGCGGGCATTATGAAATTTCTCACCTTTTCATCGTGCCTATCATTCCGTCCGCGTGGTCATTTGTCAAACGCCCAGGCGGCCCGCGCTGGCCTTCGCCACGGGGGTCCCGCTGCCCCCATCGAAGGCGTCGATCTCCTCGATGAAGCGGTCGAACAGGTAGCGGCTGTCGTGCGGCCCCGGGCTGGCCTCGGGGTGGTACTGCACGGAAAACACCGGGTAGCGGCTGTGCGCCATGCCTTCCAGGGTACCGTCGTTCAGGTTGATGTGGGTCGGCACGAAGGCCCCGTTGGGGATCGAGTCGATGTCCACCGCGTACCCGTGGTTCTGGCTGGTGATCTCCACGTTGCCCGTTAACAGATTCTTCACAGGCTGGTTGCCGCCGCGGTGCCCGAACTTCATCTTGAAGGTCCGCCCGCCTGCCGCGAGACCCAGGATCTGGTGCCCCAGGCAGATGCCGAAGGTGGGCAGCAGGCCCATGAGTTCCCACGCGGTCTTATGCGCGTACTCCAGCGGGGCGGGGTCGCCGGGGCCGTTGCTGAGGAACAGGCCGTGCGGTTGCAGCGCCATGATCTGCGCGGGGGTGGTGTGCGCTGGCACCACGATCGGCTCGATGCCGACCTCGGCGAGGCGCTCGATGATGGTGTGCTTGATCCCGAAGTCCATCAGGACCACGCGCTTGCCGTGCCGCAGGGTGGGGAACGCGTAGGGCAGCGCGGTCGTGACCTCGCGGGTCATGTCGTGCCCGTCGATGTCCTGGTGGTCCAGGGCGCGCTGCACGTACATCTGCTCCTCGGCGGGCGTGAACTCGCCGTACGGATCTTCCGGGTGTGTGTAGCTGCGGTGCGCGATGACGCCCTTGACGACGCCGCCCGTGCGCAGGCGGCGCACCAGCGCGCGCGTGTCGATCCCCTGGATGCTCACGACGCCGTACTGCTGCATGAACGCCTCGAGGGACTGCTGCGCGCGGTGGTTGCTGTACTCACCGCTGAACTCGCGGCTGATGAAGCCGCGCACGTAGGGCTTGTTGCTCTCCATGTCGTAGATCGCCACGCCGTAATTCCCGACGTGCGGGTACGTGATGGTCACGATCTGCCCGTTGTACGAGGGATCGGTCATGATCTCCTGGTACCCGGTCATGGAGGTGTTGAACACCACCTCGCCCACGGTCTCGCCGCGGTGCCCGAACGCGTACCCGCGGTACACGGTGCCGTCTTCCAGGGCCAGGATGGCCCGTTCTTTCCTGATCATGCTTCCTCCATTCGCGCCTCTCCGGACGCGTTTCATGGCTCAGCTCTGCGCGGCACCGTGGCTCCCCCGGGGGGTCACCAGCGGTAACGCACGCTCGCCTTGCCGATAATGACATTCCCCGCAACGGACCGCTGTGAGGTCGTTCCGTCAAACCGGTTGATGAGGTCCGCCGCGCCCGTCATGGCCCCGGCGAACATGCCGCTCAGTGCCTTGTCGCCGCTCAGTTCCCTGGGCAGCATCCCGGCGAGGTCCTGCGCCTTCAGGTCCGCCGGGTTGGGCTGGTACGACCAGCCCGCCGAGCCCTGCAGGGTCAGGCCCGCCGCGCGGAACGCCGCGTCGTCCGCCAGCACGGGACCGTCCGCCAGCGCGGCGTCCAACGCGTCCTGGCTGAACGCGGTGATCAGGTACTCGCCCCGGAAGGCGTACACCATCTTCAGTCCGGCCAGCACCTCGTCCAGGCCCTCGCTGGCCCCGGCCATGCCCGCGCCGAGCATCAGGGCGCGGGTGTCCACGTCCGCCATGGCGTCGTCCATCAGGGTGTCCATGCCGGACTTGGCCAGGGACTTCACGGTGCCGCGCAGGCCGTCCAGGGCGTCGTTCACGCTGCGGGCGTACTCGGGCAGGTGCGCGTCGGCCGCCGCGCGGTCCGTGACCCGCTGGTACGACACGGTGGTCGCCAGGGACGCCAGCGGGTCCTCCTGGTTCAGCCCGGCCTTTAGGCCGCTCGCCAGCGTGACCTGCGCGCACTCGCCCCCCAGGTAGCGCCCGGCCTGCTCCAGGTGACTGGCAAGCTGGCTGTCGGTCAGGAACCCGAACGGTTCGAGCAGGTCCACGCGGGTCAGCCAGCGGCCCAGGTAGGCGCCGGTGTCGGGGTGGCAGGCGGTCGCCTGCACGGCCTCGGCACTGGCGGGAATCACGCCCTGCACCTCGAAGTCCGTGGTGTCGAGCAGGATGCGCGCCAGCGGTTTATCCTTGCCCGCCTGGTTCACGACCTGCGCGCTGGCGGTCGTCCAGCCGCCGGCGGTGGTGGTCAGGCCGCCCGCAACCTGCCCCAGGGTGTCCAGGGCGTCCACGACCGGCGACAGCAGGCGGGGCAGCATGACCTGCGCCAGCTGCGAGCGCAGGACCTTCGCGGCGGCGCTGAAGTTCGCGTACAGGCCGAGTTCCTGCGTCCCTGCCGCGCGCTGCGCCGCCGCGTACGGCGCGGACGCCGCCAGGGTCGGGGCGGCCTTGCCGCTCAGGCGGCCCAGGTACGCCATCAGCAGGGCCTTGTCGCTCGACACATACACCAGCCCGTTCGAGGCGCCCGCGAACATCCCGTCCACGCGGGAGAAGGTGTAGCGGCCCACGCGCGCGCCGGGCTTGTCGGGCAGCATCTCGCCGAGCATCTCGTTCGTCAGGGCGCCCGAGCGGGTCACGGCCAGCAGCGCGGGTTCGAAGGTGCCCTTCTTCCCCTGCACGGTGAACACCCCGGCAATCCCCTCGCGGCCCAGCGAGTCGCCCAGCACCGCCTGCGCGACGCCGAGCATGCTCCCGGCGTCGTCCTCGCCCAGATCGGCGGCCGTCAGCACGCGTTCCACAACACCACTGAACCGTTTGAAGGCAGGCGCGGCGTTACGGGTTTCCAGGGTCAGGAGCGCCCCGGCGGGCAGGCCCTCGGCCAGGGGGCGGACGGTCTGCGCGTGGGCAGCACCGGCAGTCAGAAGGGCGGAGACGGTCAGGACGGGAATCAGTCGAGTCACGCCCGCGAGCTTATCCTCCCCCCCAGATGGGTGGTGCCTCACGTGCGGCGCGCCTCCCCATCCCGTCACCGCAGCTCCCGGTACATGGCGATCTCGTTGCAGTTCTCGAAGAACGCGCAGCGCTGGCATTCACTCCAGACCTTCGGGTGCAGGTTCGTCTTCTCGATGCGGGTAAACCCGCACTTCTCGAAGAAGCCCTGCTGGTACGTCCACGCGAACAGCGCGGGCAGGTCGATCGCGCGGGCCTCCGCCTCGCACGCCGCCACGAGCTGCTTGCCCAGGCCGCGCCCCTGCATGTTCGGGTGGATCGCCAGCCCGCGCACCTCGGCCAGATCCGGCGCGAGCATGTGCAGGCCGCACACGCCGCCCAGCCCGCCGGGCCGCCCCTCGTGCGGCTCGGCCAGCACCAGATGGAAGTCGCGGATCGTCTCGGCGAGCAGCGCCTTGGACCGCACGAGCATCAGCCCACGCGCCGCCCAGTACCCGATCAGCTCATGAATCGCGTCGATGTCCGACAGGCGCGCCTTACGGAACGACAGGGGCGCGTCCGGGTGGATGTCCGGCACCGCGATGGACTCCAGGGAGAGCGTCACGCGCGCCCCCCCCGGACCGCAGAGGTCAGCTCAGGGTGCGCATCCAGGTGGTGCCGCCGGGCCGCTCGCCGCGCGAACGGTACGCCTGCACCTGCGGTGCGTCGGGCAGTTCGCCCATCACGACCGCCAGCGGCACCTGCGTGAAGCCGAACGTGCTCCAGTCGCCGCCCCGGCTGAACATGTAGATCGCGCGGTCCCCACGGCCCTGCGCGTACTCCACGGCGCTCATGACCAGCCGCCGCCCCAGCCCACCACCGCGCGCCTCGGGCAGCACGGCCGCGCCGCGCAGCAGGGACGCGCCGTCCCCGTGCTCCAGGCCGATCGCACCGATCGGCTGCCCGCCCCGCTCCAGCACCCAGTACGTGGTGCCGCCCGCGAGGGCCGCCTCGGTGTCCAGGCCCGCATCGTGAAACACGCGGGTCACAGTGTCCTTGTCTTCGGGGGTCGCCATTCGAACGTGCACGGAATCGGTCATGCGCTGCTCCTTCAGGGAAAGAAAGCTCGGCGGTCACAGTGACCGCAGGTCGACACAGGTATTGCGTGGCGACAGCATAGCGCAAGGCCGCGTGGAAGCACTGCCAGAGGGAACGCAGCCGCATCCTCACCCCTGACCCACCTCGGCCACCTGCGGCAGATCCAGGCGCCACACGAGTTCCTCGTCGATCCAGCCCTTGCTCAGGCCACTCCTGACCTGCGGGACGTCCGGCAGGGCCGCCGCGATCTCGGCCGCGCTGGACGGCACGAAGCCGAAGCGCGTCCAGTAGTCCCCGGCTTCCGAGCTGAACAGGAACACCGTGCGGTCCCCGCGCAGGCTGGCGTGCGTCAGCGCCGAGCGGACCAGCGCGCGGCCCAGGCCCTGGCTGCGGGCCTCGGGCACCACCGCCGTCGAACGGATCAGGCTGACGCCCTGCCCGTGCTCCAGGCCGATGCAGCCGCCGGGCACGCCGTCCAGATCCGCGATCCAGTACGTGCCGGCCCCCAGGTCCACGCTGGCAGTGTGCAGCCCCGTGCGGGTCAGGAGGTCCAGGACGATGGGCAGGTCCGCCGGGGCGGCCTGACGAAGTTTCACGTGCATGTCAGTCAGGGTCATGGGTTCCTCCAGGGGGACCGGGACAGAGGGTGGGGGGACGGAACGGAATCGGGAGTCAGGAGTTCAGGCGCGTCCTGGCCTGCTCGATGGCCTCGCGGACGCGGTGCGGGGCGGTCCCGCCGAAGCTGGCGCGGCCACGGACGCTCTCCTCGACGGTCAGGGACTGCGCGACCTCCGCGTTCAGGAGGGGGTGCGCGGCGCGCAGTTCCGCGTCGGTCAGGTCCCACAGCTGCCGCCCGCTGCGGCTGGCGACGCCGACCAGTCCGCCGACGACCTCGTGCGCCTCGCGGAACGGGACGCCCTGGCGGGCCAGGAAGTCCGCCACGTCGGTTGCGGTGGAGTAGCCGCGCGCGGCGGCGGCGCGGGTCACGTCGGCGTGCCAGACGGTCTTCGGCATCATCTCGGCGTACAGGCGCAGCACGATGCTCAGCGTGTCGTAGGAGTCGAACACGCCCTCCTTGTCCTCCTGGAGGTCCTTGTTGTACGCCAGGGGCGTGCCCTTCACGACCGTCAGCAGGCCCATGAGGTTCCCGAACACGCGGCCCGCCTTGCCGCGCGCGAGTTCGGACACGTCCGGGTTCTTCTTCTGCGGCATGATGCTGGAGCCCGTGGTGTGCGAGTCCGGCAGGGTGATGAACCCGAACTCGAACGTGGAGTACAGGATCAGCTCTTCCGACAGGCGCGACAGGTGCGCCGACAGGATCGCGCAGGCTGACAGGAACTCCAGCGCGAAGTCCCGGCTGCCCACCCCATCCAGGCTGTTCGCGGTGGGCCGCGCGAAGCCCAGCGCCGACGCCGTCGCGTGCCGGTCCACCGGCCAGGGCGTCCCCGCCAGAGCAGAGCTGCCCAGCGGCGACTCGTCCATCCGCTCGGCTGCGTCCCGGAAACGGCCCTCGTCCCGCTCCAGCATCGCCACGTACGCCATGAACCAGTGACTCAGCAGGATCGGCTGCGCCACCTGAAGGTGCGTGTACCCCGGCAGGATCACCTCGGATTCCAGGTGCTTCCCGGCCTCCGCGAGCATCACGGCGCGCAGCGCACGGGTCTTCTCCGCCAGATCCAGCGCGGCCTCCTTCGTGAACAGCCGGAAATCCACCGCCACCTGATCATTGCGGCTGCGGGCCGTGTGCAGCTTCCCGGCCACCGGCCCGATCCGGTCCCGCAGGGCCGCCTCGACGTTCATGTGAACGTCCTCGCGGTCCAGACGCCACTCGAAGTTCCCCGCGCGGATGTCCGCCAGCACGGCATTCAGTCCATCGGTGATCTGAGTAACCTCGTCGGCGGTCAGAATCCCGACCTGCCCCAGCATCGCCACGTGCGCCAGCGAACCGCGAATATCCTGCTCCGCCAGCCGCTGATCGAAGCCCACGGACGCGTTGAACAGCTCGACCAGCCCGTCCGTCGCCTCCGCGAACCGCCCACCCCAGAGTTTCTTATCCTGCGTATTCGTCATTGCATGTCCTTGTCTGCCGTGCTCTGAACCGACGTCAGTCGAGCGTGAAGGAGGAAAGCGAGTGCCAGAGCCAGACCAGCCCACTCCACGAGATGGTGGTCAGCCCCAGTGAGAGGAGGCGCTGGCTCCACGGCCGCAGCACGGCCGCCAGCACCAGCCCGAACCCGCCTGCGCCCAGAAGGGTCAACAACGCGAGCAGGATGAGCGGGGTGAAGATGCTCATGACGCTCCTACCGCTTTCACCAGTACCACCGGGGCGGGGCTGTCGGGGTGGGCGTGGGCGTAGGGTTCGTCGGTGACGGTGTACCCGAGCCGGTCGTAGAAGGGCAGCACGTCCAGGTTGAACTGGCTGACGGCCAGCAGCACGCGCCCGTAGCCGCCCATGCGGGCGACGTGTTCGACTTCGCGCACCAGGGCGCGGCCCACGCCGAGGCGGCGGGCCTGCGGGACGGTCGCGAGTTTGTTCAGGGTCAGGGTCCGGTCGCCGTCCGGGCGGTAGCCGACGCAGCCCAGCACCTCGCCTGCGCCCATGGCGAGGAACCCGCCGGAGCCGGGGGCCAGCAGGGACCGTTCCAGGTCAGCGGGCGTGGTGCGGGTCCAGCTGCTGCGGGGGTCCATTCCGGCGGCCATCATGACGGCGTGGAAGGCGGGGATGTCGTCCGGGTTCACGGGGCGCAGCGTCACAGCGTGCCTCCCGGGATCAGGAGTTTCAGTTCGGCCTGCGGCGTGAATCCCAGCGCCTCGTACGTGGGCCGCCCGGCGTCCGACGCGGTCAGGGTCACGATATCCACGCCCCGCGCGCGGCACTCCGCGAGCGCAGCCTGCATGAGGGCGCGGGCGAGCCGCTGGCCCCGGTGCGCGGGCTGCACGTACACGTTCAGCACGTACGCGCGGGTCGTGGCGGCGGTGTCGGCGTTCGGGGGGAAGTCGGTCCAGAGGATGCCCGCCCCGGCCACCACCTCTCCCCCACCCTCGACCAGCAGGCCGGTATAGGTGCCCGCCGCGAGGGTCCGGGCGTGCCACGCCACCCCGGCGTCGTGCACGGCGGCCAGCCGCGCGGGGTCGCTGCCCATGTCCACGAACATCGCGTCCCGCTGCGCCTGAACGAGCGCCGCGTCGGCGGGCGTGGCGAGGCGCAGGGTGAACCCGGCGGGCAGGGTCACAGCGCCGCCTCCCGCAGGTTCAGGCGGTACTCGGGGGCCTTTGCCGGCGTGAAGCCCATCCGTTCGTACACCCCGGCGCCCATCACGGACGCGTTCAGGTTCGCGCTGCCGATCCCGTCGGCCTGCGCCATCCGCAGCGCCGCGCGGGTCACGGCGGACGCCAGCCCCCGCCCGCGCTGCTCCGGCACGGTGTATACCCCCTGAATGTGCGCGCGCCGCCCGGACGGATCGCCGGGGGTGGGCACGGTCGGGAAGACCATCAGGCCCGCGCAGGCGACCGCCTGTCCATCCACTTCCGCGATCACGGCGCGGTAGCCCCCCTGCGCCACAGCGCCCGCGAAGTGCGCCGCCCAGAAGGCCTCCGTGCCGTCCTCCAGCGGGGCGCCCATGTCCTGAAACATCAGCACCCGGAAGCGGGCCAGCAGCGCCGCGTCCGCCGGGGTGGCCGGGCGCAGGGTGCAGTCGTGGGGCAGGGCGGCGTCCGTCACGGTCAGACCTGGGCGGGTTCTTTCGCGTCGGCTTTGGCTTTCACGCGGGCCTGGACGCGCATGCGCAGGGCGTTGAGTTTGATGAACGCGCCGGCGTCGTGCTGGTTGTAGTCGCCGCCCGCCTCGAAGCTCACGAGGTCCTTGTCGTACAGGCTCTGGGGGGCCTTGCGTCCAGCGACGATGACGTTCCCGCGGTACAGCTTCAGGCGGGCGGTGCCGGTCACGCTTGAGGCGACGTGATCGAAGTACACCTGCAGCGCCTCGCGTTCGGGGGCGAACCAGAAGCCGTTGTACACGAGTTCGGCGTACTTGGGGCTCAGTGCGTCGCGCTGGTGCAGGACCTCGCGGTCGAGGGTGAGGCTCTCGACGGCGCGGCGGGCGTGGTACAGGACGGTGCCGCCGGGCGTTTCGTACACCCCGCGTGATTTCATGCCGACGAAGCGGTTCTCGACGAGGTCGAGGCGGCCCACGCCGTGCTTCCCGCCCAGTTCGTTGGCTTTGGCCAGCAGGGCGGCGGGCGACAGTTTCTCGCCGTTGATGGCGACCGGGTCGCCGTTCAGGAATTCGATTTCCACGTATTCGGGTTCACTGGGGGCCTCGGTGGGGTCCACGGTGAGTTTGAACATGTGGGCGGGCGGTTCGGCCCAGGGGTCCTCGAGGATGCCGCCCTCGTAGCTGATGTGCAGGAGGTTCGCGTCGGTGCTCCAGGGGTCCTTCTTGGTGGTGGGGACCGGGATGCCGTGTTCGTGGGCGAAGGCTTCGAGGTCGGCGCGGCCCTGGAAGGTCCAGTCGCGCCAGGGGGCGACGGTGACGATGTCGGGTTTCAGGGCGTAGGCGGTCATCTCGAAACGCACCTGGTCGTTGCCCTTGCCGGTCGCGCCGTGCGACACGGCCACCGCTCCTTCCTTCTCGGCGATCTCGACCATCTTCTTGGCGATCAGCGGGCGGGCGATGCTGGTGCCGAGCAGGTAGTAGCCCTCGTACAGGGCGCTGGTGCGGAACATGGGGAACACGTAGTCCCGCACGAACTCTTCACGCAGGTCCAGCGCGTAGGCGGCGACGGCGCCGGTGTTCAGGGCCTTGACGCGGGCTTCCTCGACCTCGTCGCCCTGGCCGAGGTCGGCGGTGAAGCAGACCACGTCGTAGTTCTTCTCCGTCTGGAGCCATTTGAGGATGATGCTGGTGTCCAGGCCGCCGCTGTACGCGAGCACGATCTTGTCTTTGGTCATGGTTTGATTCTCTCCTGTCTGCGTGAAGGGGGTGCAAGGGGCAGCACAAGACCTCCCGGCGTGAACGCGCCGCCTGTGAGCCCCGGGGTGGGGTCAGGCGGTCGGTGTCAGCGTCGGGAGGTCAAGGTCTGCATATGCATGTATGGTTATACGCAATTTGCGTATAGCTATGCACAGGAGGCTAGCAGGGCCAGCCCGGGGGGTCAAGGGACGTGTCCAGCCCAGCCGCACCGGGGCAACAGAAAGGAGCCGCCCGCAGGCGACTCCCGTCAGAGCAGAGATGCAGCGGGCTCAGCGCAGCGTGTACGTGAAACCGATGCGGGGCTTGATGAACGCGCCGTTGATCGAATCACTGACGCTGGTCGAGCCGCTGCTGGCGTTCAGACGCAGGAAGGAGGGGCCGCCCGCCAGCTCGGCGAAGGCGTTGAACCCGGGGGCCACCGCGAAGCGCACGCCGGCCAGCAGGGTGGGGTTGATGGCGGTCAGGCGGACGCTGGTCGTCACGCCGTTGCTGGTGGCACTGTCGGACACGGTGTTGAAGCCCAGGCCGCCCCCCAGGTAGACGTCGGCCTCGCCGGTGGTCATCACGGAGCGCAGGTAGGTGAACTCTCCGCCGAAGCCCAGCTTCTCGCTGTCGTAGAGGTTGGGCAGCAGTTCCAGTTCAGCGCGCACGGCGGACACGGCGTCCAGGTCGTAGGTGTAGCTCAGGCCCACACCGAAGGAGCCGTCGGACTCGATGGAGTCGCCGTCGGCCTTGTAGAAGCCCTTGTTGTACGTGCCGCTCAGGCCGAGGCTGTCGGCGGCGGCGAAGGAGGCGGATCCCAGCAGGGCTGTGGCGATCAGAAGATTTTTCACGCGGATGAGCATAGGGGCGGACCTTCATGAAAGCAAACGAAACTGACCGCCCCGTACGGGGCGGTCAGTGACGGCTCTCCCGTCCGTTCAGGGCAGACGGTAGTTCAGACCGATGCGGGCGCTGCTGCCGAAGTAGACGCCGCTGGTGTTCGTGCCGCCGATGGTCAGCACCGGGCCGACGCTTCCTTCCACGAAGAAGCTCAGGGGATCGGTGACGTTGTAGCGCAGGCCCAGGGTGCCGTGCGGGTAGACGGCCACGCCGCTGCCGTTGCCGAGCGAGACGCCCGCGCCGATGCCGAGCCCGTAGTAGGGGGTCAGGCCGCCCAGGGCGGAGCCGGTGCCGGTAAAGTCACCCAGGTAGTCCACGCTGCCGCCGATGGTCAGGCGGTTGAAGTTGAAGGACGTGGCGTCCAGGTTCAGGCCGTAGCGCATGGCGCTGGAGCCGGTCAGGTCGGTCTGGTAGTGCAGGGTGGCGCCGGAACCGATCGAACCCCCGATGTACGAGGCGGCCGAAGCGCCGGACAGGGCGGACAGGGTCAGGAGGCCGAGCAGGGTCTTCTTCATGTCCCGGAGCATAGATGCCGGTTCGGTTTTTCCATAAGGGACAATCCCTTACAGAACGCTGATGTCACGTTTATTACAATCTCACCGTCTGATCAGCCTGACTCAGGCGGGCGAGTGCGACGTCCAGGTCGGCGTCGGACTTGCAGAACGCCCAGCGCGTCAGACCGGCGGGCGCCGCGTGCTGCGCGTAGAACGCCTCGCCAGGAATGACCGCCACCCCCGAATCGATCAGGCCCTCGGCGGTCCAGGTGGGATGCAGCGCCGTCAGGAAATACGTGCCGCGCGGCTCGAACACCGTCGCGCCCAGCGCCCGCAGCCCCGCCGCGAGACGCGTCATGCGCGCGCCGTAGGTCTCCCGCAGGCCCGCGTAGAAACCGGACTCGCGCGCGGCAGGCAGCGCTGCGGCCACGGCCGCCTGCAGCGGCGCGGGCGCGCTGAAGCTCGTGACCTGCCGCAGTCCCAGCACGCCGGGCGTCTGGCCGGGCGGGGCAACGATCCAGCCCACACGCCACCCGGTTGCCTCCAGCCGCTTCCCGGCGCTGCCCACCGTGAAGGTCCGCTCGGGTGCCAGGGACCGCAGGGACGTGGGGCGCGGCCCGAAGTACAGCTCGTCGTACACCTCGTCACTGACGATCCACAGGTCATGCTGCCGGGCCAGCGCCACGATCCCGGCCAGTTCCGCGTCGGTGAAGACCGTGCCGGTCGGATTGAACGGGCTGTTCAGCAGCAGTGCCCGCGTGCGCGGCGTGACCGCCGCCGCCAGCGCACCCAGATCGAACTGCCAGCCCCGCGCCGGGTCCAGCGTCATGGGGACCGTCACGCCGCGCGCGCCTGCCAGCGCCACCTGCGGCAGGTACACGTCGAACACGGGTTCCAGCATCAGCACCTCGTCACCAGGTCCCGCCAGGGCCAGGGTCAGGAGGTGCAGCGCCTCAGTCGCGCCGCATGTGACCGTCACGTCCGCGCCGTCCACACCCAGATCCGCGCCCAGCGCGTCGCGCAGCGCCGGCAGGCCCGCCGGGGGCGCGTACTGGTCGAACCGGCCCAGCGCCCCCCGCGCCGCGCCCAGCAGGAACTCCGGGGGCGCCGCGCTGGGAAACCCCTGGCCCAGGTTCACCGCGCCCCGCTGCGCCGCCAGACGGCTCATGCGGGCAAAGACGCTCTCCTGTGCAGCGGCGCGTGGGTGCAGGTGGGGCATGCGTGCAGTCTGCACCCGCCCCGCCCGCCCGGGCCTCCCCGATGCAGACAGCCCCCGGCAGGCTGCCTGCGCCCCCACCCCCCCCATCGGGCCGAAAACCGCACAAGGACCCGCTGACCCGTGAGTTCCCGTTCAGACGCGGCCGCCGAAAATACCGGGATTCATGCTGACCGTCCGCGTCCCCCCAGGCAGTCCGGAAGCCCAGTACCGCCGGGCCGGGCTGCTGATCGTCATGATCTGCCTGCTGCTCACGACCGCCGCCACGCTGCTGCTCAGCGGCCCGCTGCAGGTCGGGCGGACCGACCAGCTGCTGCTGGGGCTGATGCTGCTGAAGAACGCCGCGTTCATCGCGTGGCTGTGGCGCGTGCCAGGGCAGTTTCAGCTGGTCGGCGCGCTGGAACTGACCGGGGAGGTCCTGGCCGGGCTGTACCGCATGCACGACGTGCTGCTGGTCGATCACACCGCGCACGGCCTGAGCGGCTACTCGTACTGGCTGGCGCTGCCGTACCTCGTGGCGTCCCTGACCCTCCCGGCAGGTGCAGCGCTGGCGGCGGTCACGCCGTACCTGCTGGGCCTGGGCGGCCTGGGCGTGGCGTACTGGCTGGCGCCGGGCGTGCCGGACGCCCTGCGCGACGACAACGCGAACGCGTGGCTGCAGATGCTGCTGATGCACACGACGTTCATGGCGGTCATCACGCTGCAGCAGCAGCTGCGCCGTCGCTACGCGCACGCGGTGGCGCTGGCCGAACGGAAGTCCGCGCAGGCGCTGCTCGACCCGCTGACCGGCCTGCCCGGACGGCGCGCGCTGCACGACCTGCTGGACAGCGCGCCGGACGGCCTGAGCGTCGTGTACTTCGACCTGGATCACTTCAAACGCGTGAACGACACGTACGGGCATGATGTGGGCGACGACGTGCTGCGGCACGTGGCGCGCGCCGCGCGGGCCAGCGTCCGCGCCGGGGACCGCGTGGGCCGCTGGGGCGGCGAGGAGTTCCTGATCCTCGTGCGTGGCGACGCCGCGGTCGCGGCGCGGGTGGCCGGGCGGCTGCGCGCGCACCTGCACGCCCACCCGCACCCGGTCGCGGGTCCGGTGACGCTCAGCTGCGGGGTGGCGCAGCGGCATCCGGGCGAGGACATCAGCCACACGCTGCGGCGGGCCGATCAGGCGCTGTACGCCGCCAAACGCGCCGGGCGCGACACGGTGGAACTGGCGGCCCCGCCCGGCGCGGCCTGAATGGCGTTCATGGCGCGGGTGGTCAGCCCCCTGTCAGTCCGCCTGCCTAGCCTGAACATATGACCTGGAGTGCTGCCCCCGCCCCCCTGAGTGACGCGGAATTCGCGTTCCGGCGCGGCAGTCTGCTCACGGTGCTGGGCGCGGTGCTCGTGGTGTGCCTGATCACCCTGAGCGTGCAGGCGCACTGGCACTTCAGTTTCAACGATCAGCTCATGCTGATGCTGCTGGGCGTGAAGAACGCCGCGCTGTTCACGTGGCTGTGGCGTTCACCCGGCGCGTTCCGGCTGGTGGGCCTGATCGAACTGGCCATTCAGGCCGCGACGGTCCTGATCCGGCTGTACATCCTCCTGCACACCGCTCCCGGCTATCACGGGCTGGGCGGGTACGCCGTGTGGATGATCTTCGCGTACATCGTGGCGTTCATCGTGCTGCCGGCCCGGCAGGCACTGATCTTCAGTGGCGGGGTGTTCGCGGCGCTGCTGGGCATCATTGCCGCGTACGCGCTGGACCCGGCGACCGATCCGGTCATGCGGGTGGGGCTGGGCAACCCGCTGCTGCAGACGACGCTGATGCACGCGACGTTCATCGCGCTGCTGGGCTGGCAGCAGCACCTGCACGGGCAGTTCGTACGGGCGCTGTTCACCGCGCGGCGCGAGGCGACCCTGGCGCACCTGGACGACCTGACGGGCCTGCCCAACCGCCGTCAGCTGGGCCGCTGGCTGGCGGGCGGCCTGGAGACCGGCGAGCCGCTGAGCGTGATCCTGCTGGACCTGGATCACTTCAAGCGCGTGAACGACACGTACGGGCACGACGTGGGCGACGACGTGCTGCGGCACGTGGCGGGCCTGCTGCGCCGCAGCGTGCGCAGTGGGGATCAGGTGGGCCGCTGGGGGGGCGAGGAGTTCCTGATGCTGGTCCGCGGGGACCTGGGGGCCGCGCAGACGGTCGCGCAGCGGCTGCGGGCCCAGCTGGACGGCGCGCCGCACCGGCAGGCGGGGTCAGTCACGGTCAGCTGCGGGATCGCGCCGGCCCGGTCCGGGGAGGCCGCGCACGAGCTGCTGCGCCGCGCGGATGAGGCGCTGTACGCCGCCAAGCGCGCCGGGCGGGACGCGGTCGAGATCGCCGCCTGACAGGCGTCTCACCGCTGGCGCTACAGTCGGCGCTGTGCCTCCCCTGCTGCGCGGCCTGAGTCTGGGCCTGTCCCTGATCGTGGCGATCGGCCCGCAGAACGCGTTCGTGCTGCGCCACGGCCTGACCCGCCGGTTCGCGCTGCTGGCGGCACTGGCCTGCGCGCTGTGCGACACGCTGCTGATCACGCTGGGCGTGCTGGGCGTGGGCGGGCTGCTGGCGGGTCACGCGGCGCTGGTGGTGGCCGGGACGGTGGTGGGCGCGGCGTTCCTGACGTGGTACGGGCTGCGGGCGCTGCGGGGCGCGTGGGTGGGCGGCGCGGCCCTGCACGTCAGCGGGGCGGGCGCGGGCACGCCCGGCGCGGTGGTGGGCACGGCGCTGGGCTTCAGCCTGCTGAACCCGCACGCGCTGCTGGACACGGTGGTGCTGATCGGCGGGGCCAGCGCGGGCCTGGGAGGCGGGGCGCGGCTGGCGTTCCTGGCGGGCACGGTCCTGGCGTCCTGGGCGTGGTTCTTCACGCTGGCGCTGGCCGGGCGGGCGCTGGCGCCGGTGATGGCGCAGCCCGGCGCGTGGCGGGTGCTGGACGCCCTGATCGGCGTGACGCTGCTGGTCACGGCCGTGGGGCTGCTGCTGGGTCTGCGCGCCGACCGGTAGAGGGTGGAGTGTCCGGAATGACTGCATAAGTTTGCATGCCGGTTACCTTTTGCGGGGCGGGGCGTGTTAGGCTCATTCTCTGGAATGCCTAAGCGTACTGACCTCCAGACCATCCTGATTCTCGGCAGCGGCCCCATCCAGATCGGGCAGGCAGCCGAGTTCGACTATTCCGGCACGCAGGCCCTCAAGGCCCTGAAGAAGGAAGGCTACCGGGTGGTGCTGGTGAACAGCAACCCCGCGACGATCATGACCGACCCGGACCTGGCGGACGCCACGTACCTGGAACCCCTGACGCCCGAGTTCGTGCGCCGCGTCATCGAGAAGGAACGCCCGGACGCGCTGCTGCCCACCCTGGGCGGCCAGACGGCCCTGAACCTCGCCATGGACCTGAACGCCGACGGGACCCTCGCGGAGTTCGGCGTGGAACTGATCGGCGCGAACGCCGCCGCGATCCGGAAGGGCGAGGACCGCGAGGAATTCCAGGCGGCCATGAAGAAGATCGGCGTGGAAACCGCGCGCGGGCAGATGGTCCACTCGATGGAGGAAGCCGTCGAGTACCAGAAACAGATCGGCCTGCCCATCGTGATCCGCCCCTCCTTCACGCTGGGCGGCACGGGCGGCGGCATCGCGCACACCTACGAGGAATTCCTGGCGATCACCGAGGGCGGCCTGCGCGACAGCCCCGTCACCAGCGTCCTGCTGGAAGAAAGCATCCTGGGCTGGAAGGAGTACGAGCTGGAGGTCATGCGCGACCACGCCGACACGGTCGTGATCATCACCAGCATCGAGAACTTCGACCCGATGGGCGTCCACACCGGCGACAGCATCACGGTGGCGCCCGCGCAGACCCTCAGTGACGTGGAGTACCAGCGGTTGCGCGACCAGTCCCTGGCGATCATCCGCGAGATCGGCGTGGACACCGGCGGCAGCAACATCCAGTTCGCCGTGAACCCGAAAGACGGCCGCGTGATCGTCATCGAGATGAACCCCCGCGTCAGCCGCTCCTCAGCGCTGGCCAGCAAGGCGACCGGCTTCCCGATCGCGAAGATCGCCGCGCTGCTCGCGGTCGGGTACCACCTCGACGAACTGAAGAACGACATCACCCTGAGCACCCCCGCGAGCTTCGAGCCGAGCATCGACTACGTCGTCACGAAGATCCCCCGCTTCGCGTTCGAGAAGTTCCCAGGCACGCCCGACGCCCTCGGTACCCAGATGCGCTCGGTGGGCGAGGTCATGGCCATCGGCCGCACCTTCAAGGAAAGCCTCCAGAAGGCCATGCGAAGCATCGAGTCCGACGTGCGCGGCGCGTTCGCCGCCATGTCGATCGAGGACCTGCGCGGGCTGCTGTACGGCAACCCCCGCCGCCTGGAAGCCGTGCTGGAACTCCTGCGCCGCGGCGAGACCACGAGCGACCTGTTCGACGCGACGAAGATCGACCCGTGGTTCCTCAGCCAGCTGAAGGAGATCATCGACGCCGAGACCGAGATCACGCAACTGGGGCCCATCGGGGAGTGGAAGTACGAGATTTGGCGCGAGGTCAAACGCCTGGGCTTCAGCGACGCCCGCATCGGCGAGATCGTCGGCCTGAGCGAACTCGACGTCCGCGCCCTGCGCAAGGAAGCCAAGGCCGTGCCGGTGTACAAGACCGTGGACACCTGCGCCGCCGAGTTCGAAGCCTTCACGCCCTACCACTACTCAACGTACGAGTGGGAGGACGAGGTCCGCAGCACCGACAAACCCAAGGTCGTCATCCTGGGATCGGGCCCCAACCGCATCGGGCAGGGCGTCGAATTCGACTACGCCACCGTCCACGCCGTCTGGGCCCTCCAGGAAGCCGGGTACGAGACCATCATGGTCAACAGCAACCCGGAAACGGTCAGCACCGATTACGACACCGCCGACCGCCTGTACTTCGAGCCCCTGACGTTCGAGGACGTCATGAACATCGTCGAGCACGAGAAACCCGTCGGCGTGATCGTGCAACTCGGCGGGCAGACGCCCCTCAAGCTCGCCAGGCGACTCGCGGACGCCGGAGCCCCCATCATCGGTACCAGCCCCGAAACCATCCACGAAGCCGAGGACCGCGCCAGCTTCAACGCCCTGTGCGAACGCCTCGGCCTGCCCCAGCCCAAGGGCAAGGTCGCGGAAACCCCGGATCAGGCCGCCGCCCTGGCCACCGAACTCGGCTTCCCGCTCATGGCCCGCCCCTCCTACGTCCTGGGCGGCCGCGCCATGCGCACCGTCCGCAGCATGGACGAACTCACCACGTACCTCAGCGAGGTGTACGCCGCCGTCGAAGGGCAACCCAGCATCCTCCTCGACCAGTTCCTTGAGGGCGCGCTGGAACTCGACGTGGACACCCTCTGCGACGGGGAAACCGCCGTCGTCGCGGGCATCATGGAACACGTCGAAGCCGCCGGCGTCCACTCTGGGGACAGCGCGTGCATCCTCCCGCCCGTCACCCTGGACCCCGCCATCCTGGCGCGCGTCAAGGCCGACACGGAACGCCTCGCGCTGGAACTGGGCGTCAGGGGCCTCATGAACGTCCAGTGGGCCATCAAGGACGGCACCGCGTACATCCTCGAAGCGAACCCACGCGCCAGCCGCACCGTTCCGTTCGTCAGCAAGGCCGTGAACCACCCCCTCGCCAAGAGCGCCGCCCGCATCGCCGTCGGCCACACCCTGGCGCAGATCGGCCTCACCGCGACGCCCACCCCACCCATGTACTCCGTGAAGGAAGTGCACCTGCCGTTCCTGAAATTCAAGGGCGTCATCCCCACCCTCGGCCCCGAAATGAAAAGCACCGGCGAGAGCATGGGCATCGACACCGACCCCTACCGCGCGTTCTACCGCGCGCAGATCGGCGCGAAAAACAACCTCCCCACCAGCGGCACCGCCCTGCTGCTCGGCGACGGACTGGACGACATCGCCGCCCAGCTGCAGGCGGCAGGCCTGACCGTCACCCGCCAGCAGACCGACCAGCTGCCCGCCCTGCTGATCGACGTGACCGGCAGCGAGTACCTGCGCACCGCGCTGGAACGCGGCGTGCCCATCGTCAGCACCAAAGAAGCCGCCGAATGGACTGCCAAGGCGATTGCCGCCGCTAAGGATGACGCGCTGGGCGTGAAGAGCTTGCAGGAATGGGTGAACGCCTGAGACGATCCTACCAGTCTGATTTTCCTAGCGGATCATTGAGTCCGCTAGGAAAATCAGACTAGGAATAAAAAACAGCTACATCTCTAATTGAGATTTCTCCATAGCGCGCTCTTCAAATCTATCTATCGAATTTTGCATAGAAGCTACGAAAGGTAATCTTCTAAAACAAGCTTAATATTTCTGGAAGATATTCTTAAAGCATCCATCTCTATTGGACTAACGTCTTTTGCGTGTGCATCCTGCCTATTATTATTGATTGTGTCTATAAATATCAGCATACTATTTTTACTTATCTGATTTCTTTTTTCTCCACTTTCCAAAAACTTGAAATCATCCCAATACTTATTAATTATCTCGCGCAAATTTAATAAATATAACCTGCTTTGCAATATATCGTCAGCATCAATGCCGACCAGTTTTTCTCTATCTTTCTCAGGCACGGCAGCGAGAACTTTTTTTATCCAGCCATCCTTTCCATATTTATATTTCAGCGTTGCTTTGATAAATTTTCTGAGGAGTGGCTCTATCGTATTCCTGATCGCAGTTATATCTTGCCAATCAGACATTATGTCAGTGTCATCCTTGATTTTTCCTGAAAGTCTATTCGACAAGTATTTCATGATGAGATTTATTTTTATCTGAAGAGAATCACTATCAATTATCCGATAATTTTTCAAATGACTCACGTATTCGGGATGCTTTCTCGCAAGATCCGCAAACACCTCAGTTTCTCCCTGGGATAGCCACTCAAGCATGCTATATTCATTGGGGTACCATTTTTCTAATACGAAAATGATATGTGTAGCAAATCTATATAGATCGCTTTCAATACTAGATATATGGCTCTTTACATAAGACTCAGTAATAATTATATCGCCACTGTCAGGAGAATCATATTTTTGAAATAGTCTACTACAGGCAAGTCGAATCAATAATGGGTGGCCACCGAATCTTTCATTTATAAATATTTTTGAATCATCGTCGAAATCCACACCCATATAACTTCCAATTGTATCTATCATTAAACCTGATTCTGAATTTGAGAATTCAGGCATATACATGACAGAAACCATACTAAACAGCGGATTGTCAATTTCTCCTATGTGCGACGTTTCTACAACCGAAGCGTTGACCCCAGAAACTAAGTACGAAAGCTTACTTTTGTTCTCGATCTGAATAGATCTCAGTGTTTTCCACAACTCTATGAAATCATTATTCCAATGGTCAGCGGAAGCAATCCCTGGACATATGTGCTCTATCTCATCGAATGCCACAATATACCGCTTCCCATCATCCATCTTTCTAATAAAATTACCAAACCTCTTAGCTCCGTTCTCCTCGTTAAACTTTGATTTGATGTTATTGCCCATACGGATGCTAATATCTTCTAGAACCTCCCACCACCTCATTCTATACAAAGCAGCGTTCTGAAGATCAATATAAACAATTTTGGCATCTCTATACGTACCGATAATTTTTTCGCACCTCTTGATTAGCGAGGTTTTGCCCATTTTTCTTAACCCAAATATTCCAATGTTGTTGCCCCTTCTCAGTCTATCAGAAACATCTTTAGTGAAATCCTGTCTGCCGAAGTAATAAATATCCTCCGAAACCGGATCAGAGATATCAAATAGATCCTTAAATTGCCGATACTTCTTGATCTGTCGTTCAACACAGTGTCCTTCAGAATCTTCCAGTACTGCTTCGTTCATAAAAGGAATGATAATATTTAATTGATCCATGCGATTATTAAAATCCTGCGTTTCTTTTTCGAAAATCTCACCCGATCCCGTTACAAATAATAGAACCGGGTCCACCCGAGTAATTCCTACTTCTCGCCTAACCCTTTCAGCTTGATCCAAAAGCCTAGGGAACAATGTGTTATATTTTGTAATTATTAAAAGGATCTCTCGGTCTTTTGAGAAAAGTCTTTGCCCATCTCCAGCAGGCTTTAGCAAAATGGCAGTGAATTTTGATTTTCCGGCGTATTTTTTCGCCCATGTGATACTAAAAAACGGCAAAAACTTTTCTAGCATGCTCTTGTTCGTTCTGTACTCGACAGATTCGATGACACTCGCCGCAACTATTCCCATAACTAAACTATAGACAGATTTTTAAGTTCTGCAAGCAGAATCTGCCCCACCACACTACTCATGGGCAAACGGTCTCACCTCGCCTCCAAAACAGTCACAGTATTCTTTATCGAAACAAATTTTTTGAACCCTGTTTTTACAAAGAAAATCTGCTTCTGCTGGGGCGCGGGGTAGTGACGGGGGGCGGACTGAGCCAAAAAGCCAGAACCGCCCCTCTCCCCCATCGACACCCCTGTGGGATACTGCGTCATGACCCTCCGCCGCACCCTGACGCTCACCACGCACGCGGACGCCGCCCGCGCCGACCGGGAAGCGAACTGGGCGAAAACGCCCCAGGAGCGACTGGCGGAAGTGGAATTCCTGCGCGCGCAGAGGTACCCCGGTGGAACTCCCCCCAGACTTCAAAGAGTTATTGAGTTTGTTGAACGCCCACGGCGTTAAGTACCTGCTGGTGGGCGGGTACGCGGTCGGCGCGCACGGCTTTCCCCGGTACACGGGCGACCTTGACCTGTTCTACGGACTGGGCGCGGAGAACACCTCGCGGCTGGCGGACACACTGACGGAATTCGGGTTGCCCGTGACCGCTGCTGAGATTGACCGGGAGAACGTGATGTTCCGCATGGGCGTGAAGCCGATCATGGTGGAGTTCATGAGCGAGATCAGCGGCGTGCCGTTCGAGCAGGCGTGGCAGAACCGGGTGTCGTGGACGCTGGGTGACTTGACGGTGCCCATGATCTCCCTGCCTGACTTGCGGGTGAACAAGCGCGCGTCGGGGCGGCATAAGGATCTGGCGGACCTGGAGGAACTGCCCGAGGCTTAGCGTCGGTTCAGCTCAGTGCGAGTTCCGGGTCGCGCAGTGCGCTCAGGAAGTTATGCACGGGCAGGTCGGGCAGGTGGTGTTTGCGCCGGAAGGTGCGGAAGTTCTCGTCCACGGCGGGGTTGCGCTGGTCGCTGCTGCTGCCGCCTTCCACCTGCGTGATGCACGTGACGGTGGGGGTGGGCACGCGGGTCAGGGGCGTGTGCGGGTGCAGGCGCAGGTACCAGTCCCAGTCGTAGTAGTACGGCAGGGCAGGGTCGTACAGGCCGTGCTGGTCGTGCAGGTCGCGGCGGTACGCGATGGCGGGCATCAGGATGGGGTTCGTGCGGCGCAGGACGCTGGTGGTGGCGTCCAGGCCGAACGGGATGTCCTCCAGGGTTTCCGTGCCGCGCTGCACGCGGATCACGCCGTCGGTGTACGCGAATGCGGCGCCTGCGTGCAGGGGGGCGGTGACGGTCTGGAGGTGGTGGGGGTGCCACAGGTCGTCGTCGTCGAGCATGGCGATCAGGTCGCCGCTGGCGTGCGTGACGGCGTGGTTGCGGGCGTGGACGGCGCCGCGCGTGGGGGCGCGCAGGACGCTCAGGGGGAGGTTCAGGGTGTGGATGGCGTCCGGGAGGGGAAGGTCGCCGTCGTTCACGACGAGCACCTCGTGGGGCGGCTGGGTCTGTTCGGTGACGGTGCGGAGCGCGTTCATCAGCAGGTGCGGGCGGTTGTAGGTGGGGATGATGACCGTGACGCGGCGGAGCATGCCTGGAGTCTAGCGAGGTGGCGGGCGGGCGCGCTGCCCGTTCTGACCTCCGCTCCATTCAACGCGCGGGAGGCGGGCACGCACGCTGCGCCCCGCCTCCCGCGTCCTGCTTCACTCAGTTCTCGTATTCGAGGTACGTGTACCCGAGGAGTTCCTCGCCGTAGTCTTCGAGGAGTTCGTGTTCCTGTTCGTTGGTCAGGATGCCGTTCTTGATGGCGGCGTCGGCCTGATCTTCGATGCTGTCGCGGAGCATGGGTTCCTCGTAGCCCATCGATTCGATCATGCGCCGGGCTTTCTGGCCGCGGACGAACAGGTCGATGTGGAAGCGGCCGCCGGGGCGCAGGGTGACGTGCGCTTCGCTGACCTTCCCGAAGAGGTTGTGGGCGCTGCCGAGCACGTCCTGGTAGGCGCCCATGAGGAACACGCCCAGGTAGTAGGGTTTGTCGCCGGGTTCGTGCAGTGGGAGGGTGGCCTTGACGTCGCGCAGGTCGATGAATTTCTCGATCTTGCCGTCGCTGTCGCAGGTGATGTCGACCAGGGTGGCCTGCCGGGTGGGTTTCTCGTTCAGGCGGTCCAGCGGCACGATCGGGAACAGGGCCTGGATGGCCCAGTTGTCCGGGAGGCTCTGGAACAGGCTGAAGTTGCAGATGTACTTGTCCGCCAGGACCTTCTGCAGGTCTTCCAGTTCGTCCGGGACGTATTTCTCGTTCTGGATGAGTTTGGCGACCTTGCGCAGGATGGCGTTGAACAGCGCCTCGCCGCGGGCGCGGTCGGGCAGGGTGACGTAGCCGAGGTCGAAGAGGTTGTGGAGGGTCTGCTTGTCGCCGACGGCGTCGTTGTAGGACTCGCGGTAGTTCCGGGCGGTGATGTTCGCCAGGATGTCTTCCATGTCCTTGATGATCTGGTGGCTGTTCTCGTCGGCCGGGGCGAGGTCCTCGAGGTCGCGGGTGGGGCCGGTGACGTCCACGACCGGGAGGATCAGCACGGCGTGGTGCGCGGTCAGGGCGCGGCCGGATTCGCTGACGATGACGGGTTCGGGGACGCCTCTGGCCTTGCAGGTTTCCTGGACGGTGTACACGATGTCCGAGGCGTATTCCTGCACGGTGTAGTTCATGCTGGCGTAGAAGGTGGTCTTTGACCCGTCGTAGTCGACGCCGAGGCCGCCGCCGACGTTCAGGTACTTCAGTTGCGCTCCGGCGGCGATCAGGCCCGCGTACGTCTGCGTGGCTTCGCGCACGGCGACCTTCACGCGGCGGATGTCGGTGATCTGCGACCCGATGTGGGTGTGCAGCATGACCAGACTGTCGAGCATGTCCTCTTCACGCAGGCGTTCCACGACGCGCAGGAGTTCGTAGGCGTTCAGGCCGAACTTCGCCTGATCCCCGCCGGATTCCTCCCACTGGCCGCTGCCGCGCGCGTGCAGTTTGAAGCGCACGCCGATGGCGGGGCGCACGCCGAGCGCCTTGGCCTGCTTCAGGATGCGGTCGAGTTCGCTGTACTTCTCGATGGTGATGACGACGTTCTTCCCGAGGGTGCGGCCCCACAGGGCCAGCTTGATGAACCCGTCATCCTTGAAGCCGTTGCAGCACAGCAGCGCGTCGGGGTGCATGCGCTGCGCGAGGCACAGCGCGAGTTCGGCCTTGCTGCCGGCCTCCAGGCCGTGCGCGTAGTCGTACCCGGCGGCGGCGATGCTCTCGACGACCACGCGCCGCTGGTTGACCTTGATGGGGAACACGCCCTGGTAGTGGCCGGTGTACCCGTACTCGGCGATGGCCTTCCCGAACGCCTCGTTCAGGTGCTTCACGCGGCCGCTAATGACCTGCGGGAAGCGCAGGATGACAGGCAGGCTCTCGCCGCGGTCGACGATCTCATCGACGATGGCGCGCAGGGGGGCGTGCAGGCCGGGGGTGGGGGTGACCTCCACCTGGCCCTTGTCGGACACGCGGAACCACCCGCCCGACCAGTTGGGCACCTGGTACAGTTCGGCGGCGTCGGTGGTGGAAAAACTTGCTGGGGTCGTCATTGAGGGGCGTCCTCCTCCGGGAATGGGGATAGGCTCGCCGTGCGCGGGGTTCGGAGCGCAGCTCGCGGACGCCGTGCGAAACCGCGCGCATGATACGGCAAACGGCGCGCCCCGCGTGTATTTCGGGCCTTCATGTCGCCGCCCGGCCTTCATGGGCCTCAACGAGAGGAAGCGCAGCGGCGTTCACCGTGCGCTTCCTCTTCTTCTGGCGGTCCGGACGGGATTTGAACCCGCGACCTTCTGCGTGACAGGCAGATATGCTAACCGCTACACTACCGGACCAGCGGAGAGAAGGTTAACGGCCCGGCGCGCGCTTGTCAAGCCGTCCCGGTCAGTGGGCGGCCGCCCCGGCCGCGGTGGGCGCCAGGATCAGGCGGTCGCGCCCGGCGGACTTCGCGGCGCGCAGGGCCGCGTCGGCCCGTTCGAACGCCACCTGCAGGCTCTCGCCGCGTTCGGCGCGGGTCAGTCCGGCACTCAGCGTGACGCGCTGCCCGCCGCTGAACTGCCGCGCGGCGATCTCGCGCCGCACCTGCTCGACGAGGCCCGCGGCGTCGCAGGGGTCGGGCAGCAGCAGCACGAATTCCTCGCCGCCCCAGCGGTACGCCGCGCCGTGCCCGGCCAGGGTGTCCTGAATGACGTCCGCTACCGCCCGCAGCACCCGGTCCCCGGCGACGTGCCCGTGCGTGTCGTTCACGCGCTTGAAGTGGTCGATGTCCAGCACCGCGACGTGCTGCGCGCCGGTCGACGCGGGCCGTTCGTTCAGGGCGCGGCGGTTCAGCAGGCCGGTCAGCGGGTCGCGCAGGCGGTCGCGTTCACCGGCCTGGAACCGGGCGTTCATGCGGGCGAAGGTGCCCGCGTAGTACGTGACGCTCACGCTGATCAGCAGCACCAGCGCCGGCAGGTTGGTGGGGCCGCCGCCCGTCACGCCCTGCACCTGCCACCGCCAGCTGAGCAGGCAGACGCTCAGGGTCAGCGCGGCGTTCAGCAGGTACCCGGTCAGGGGCCGGTCGGCGAACAGCAGCGTCCACGCCATCAGGGTGGCCGGCGTGAGCAGCATGGCGACCATGACCTGCTCGGCGGTGCCCTGGAAGCTGGGCAGGTGGTTCAGGCTGCTCACCAGCAGCACGAACGCCACCGCGCAGGCCGCGAAGACGTGCCGCAGGACGTCGCGGCCCCGCGCGGGCAGCGAGGCGTGCAGCGCCGCGCCCAGCAGGGCCATGACCGTCAGGATGGGCAGCACCACGCCGCGCCCCTCGCCGCCCAGCATCAGGGCCACGGCCACGGCGGGCAGCACCACCCGGAAGTACAGGCGCCCCACCTGATCATGGAGCGGCACGGGTTCACTGTGGATGCGCTCAGGCATGAGAACTCCGGAGGCGGCGGGAGCTGATCCGCTGCCTGCAGCGTACGCCACGGGCCGTCGCGTGAATCTGACACGCCCCCCACCCCCGGAACATGAAGGGCGGCGGACGTGAAGGGCCGCCAAACAGCCACGCCCCGGCGGCGCGGCGGGGCAGGCTACGCTCGGGGCATGTTCCGCGACCCGCTGCGCGCCACCCTGCAGGACCTGGGTGCCGTGCTGGGCCGTGACCTGCGGGGCGGGAGGGCGCTGCTGCGCGCGGCGCTGGCGCGGGGGGGCGTGGTGGGCGCCGCGCGCAGGGACGCGCGGGTGGTGCGGGGCGTGGGCGGCGTTCCACCGGGCGGGGTGTTCGAACTGGCCAGCGTCAGCAAGCCGTTCACGGCGGCGCTGGCAGGCGCGCTGGTCGCGCGGGGGGCGCTGGACTGGCACGCGCCGGTCGCGGCGCTGGGTGGGCCGCTGCGGGGCGTGCCGCGCCACGTGACGGCGTGGACGCTGGCGACGCACACGGCGGGCGTGCCGCTGCACCCCGCGCGGGTGGGCGTGACGACCTTCACGCACTTCCATGATCCGTACGGGCCGATGACGCCGGGGGCGGTGGTGGGCAGCGTGCGCCGCTGGGCGCGCCCCGGGGGGCGGTTCCAGTACTCGAACCTGGGCGCGGGGCTGCTGGGCCTGGTGGGGGCGTGGGCGGCGGGCGAGGCGTTCAGTGCGGACGGCTACGCGCGGGCGCTGCGGCGCGAGGTGACCGGGCCACTGGGGCTGAACGTCGCACCGGGCCTCGCGGGGGACGTGGTGCGGCCCGGCGCGGGCCTGCTGGCGGGCGGGCAGGTGACGGGCTTCGGGCCGCTGGTGGGCGCCGGGGGCCTGTTCAGCTCGGCGGACGACCTGCTGACGTTCGGGCAGGCGCAGCTGGCCGGGCGCGTGGGGAGCGCGTGGCTGGACGCGCGGCGCGTGCCGGGCCTACCGCCCGGGGTGGCGGGGGTCGCGCCGGGCTGGTTCACGCGGGGCGAGCTGCCGGGCGGGGCGCGCTGGCATGACGGCGTGGCGCGCGGCACCCGCACGGGCCTGGGCGTGCACCTCGGGTCCGGGGCGGTGGTGGTGGTCCTGGCGCGTGGGGGCGTGCCGCTGCTCGGCTCGCGCGGCGCCGTGCCGCTGCTGCTGCAGGCGCTGCTGGACTGAGCAGGCGCTGCTGGACTGAACAGCCCCCGGCCAGGGAGGATCCGGGGGCTGAGGAGGAGGGGGGTCGCGGGTCAGGCGCGCGGGGGGAAGCGCACGAAGGTCATCCAGAACGACTCGAAGGCGCGCATGGCGCCCAGGAAGTTCTCGAAACCCACGGGTTTGACCACGTACCCGCTGGCGTGCCGCTCGTAGGAGGCGCGCACGTCGTCCTCGGCCTGGCTGGTGGTCAGCATCACGACGGGAATGCTGCGCAGGTCAGGGTCGGCCTTCACCTCGGTCAGGACTTCCAGGCCGGTCTTGCGGGGCATGTTGATGTCCATCAGGATCACGTCCGGGCGGGGGGCTGCGGCGTGTTCTCCCTCGCGGCGCAGGAACCGCAGCGCCTCGACCCCATCCCGCGCGACGTGCATGCGGTTGGGCACCTGGGCGTCCTCGAAGGCTTCCAGGGTGAGCAGCACGTCGGGTTCGTTGTCCTCGACGAGCAGGATCTCGATGGGTTCGGTGGTGGGGTCGTGGGTCATGGGGTGGGGGGTGCAGGCAGCGTCAGGTGGAAGGTGCTGCCCTGGTCGGGAGCAGAGTCAATCCAGATGTGGCCGCCGTGATGCTCCGCGATTTTACGGCAGATGGCGAGGCCCATACCGTTACCGGCGTAGGTTTCCCGGCGGTGAAGTCGCTGGAAGATCTCGAAGATCCGCGCGTGGTACTCCGGCGCGATGCCGATCCCGTTGTCGCGGACCTGCACGTGAATCAGGTCGCCCTCGCGCCGGGACGTGACGTGCACGCGCGCCACCTCCCCCGAGCGGTGGAATTTCAGGCCGTTGCTGACGAGGTTCGTCAGCAGCTGGGTCAGCAGGGACTCCTGCCCGAACACCTGATCGGGGGTGTCCCAGGTGAGCGCGCTGCCGTCGGTGTCCAGGGTCCCCTGCACGTTCTGCTGCACGGTTCCCATCACCTCGTTCAGCGTGACCGGAACGAACGAGGCGTCCGTGCGTTTGAGCCGCGCGAAGCTCAGCAGGTCCTGAATCAGGCTGCGCATGCGGTCCACGGCGTCCTGCATGAAGTGCAGGTACTGGTCGGCGCGCGGGTCCAGCTGCCCCTGGTACCGGCGGGCCAGCAACTCCGCGTAGCTGCCGACCGTGCGCAGCGGTTCCTGCAGGTCGTGACTGGCGACGTACGCGAACTGCTCGAGGTCCTGGTTGCTGCGTTCGAGGTCCTCGATCAGGTCCTGCAGCTGCTCCTGCGCCCGGACCCGTTCGGTGATGTCCTGCACCATGACGACCGCGCCGCTCAGCTGCCCGCGCTCATCGTGGGTGGGCGTGACCACGTACGCGACCGGCACGGCGTGCCCCTGAGCGTGCCACATCACGTCCCGGTCCACGCGGCGGGTCTGCCCGTCCCGCAGCGTCTGGTGGATCGGGCAGTCGGCCAGCGCGTAGGGCGTGCCGTCCTCGTGGTGGTGGTGGACCAGCGCGTGCTGGGCCTGACCGATCATCCGCTCGATGCTGTAGCCCAGCATGCGCGCCGCAGCCGGATTCGCGAAGGTGGTGATGCCGCGCGCGTCCAGCCCGAAGATGCCCTCTCCGGCCGCCGTGAGCAGCAGGGTGCTGAAGCGCGTGACCCGCGCGAGGTCCTCGGTGCGCTGCTGCACCCGCGCCTCCAGTTCGGCGTTCAGGGCCCTGAGGGCCTGCTCGGCCTCGCGGATGGCGGTCAGGTCGGTGTGGGTGCCCACCCATTCCAGCAGCGCGCCGGTGTCGTCCGTGACGGGCACCGCCCGCACCTGCATGGGCACGAAGGTGCCGTCGGCGCGGCGCAGGCGGTGCTCGGTGTCGTACACGCCCCGGCGGCGCACGGCGTCCCGCCACGCCTCGATGGTGTGCGCGCGGTCGTCGGGGTGAATGGCGTCCAGCCAGCCCACGCCCCGGTACTCGTCGGGGCTCTGGCCGGTGAAGTCCTGCCATTCGGGCTGCGGCGGCTGGAAGTCCCCGTCGGGCCAGGCGTCCCAGACGATCTGGCTGGTGGCGCGTACCAGCGAGCGGTAGCGGCGCTCGCGCAGGCTCAGTTCGGTCTGCATGGCCTGCTTCTCGGTCACGTCCGCGAACACGGTCGTGACCTGCTTGGGCTGGGTCGCGCCCGGCGCGCGGCGCGGAATGGCCGTCACCTGCAGCCAGCGCCACGCCTGATCGTGCGGGTGGTACACGCCCATGGGCACCTCGCGCTGCACCTGCAGGGTCTGCAGCGCCTGCACGCTGGGGTGCTGCTCGCCGGGAAAGGGCTGACCGCCCGGGTGAATGGCGCGCCACTCGGGGTCCATGGAGTCCCGCCCGGTCAGCTGCTCGCGGGTCAGGCCCAGGATCTGCCCGGCGGCAGCGTTGGCCAGCAGGATGCGGGTGTCCGGGGCCTGCACGGTCATGCCCAGGCCCAGGCCGTCCATGAGTTCCAGCGCGACCTCCAGCGGGTCGCGGGACACGTGCAGGTGCAGCAGCGCCCCGCCCGCCGCGGGAGCCACGGTCAGCAGGCCGGGCGCGATGGTGTCGACCAGCTGCACCGTCACCTGCTGCGTCACGCCGGTCAGGGCGGCCTGCACGGCCTCGCGGATGGGCGGCACGCTGGACGGGTCGAACAGCGCCATCCAGTCGCCGTCCGCGGAGTGCTGCCGCACCCGTTCCTGCGCGGCGCGGTTCAGGGTGACGTCACCGGCGCGCATCAGGGCGACCGGGTCGGGCAGCGCGGCGAGCAGCGCGGCAGCGTCCACGTCGTGGAAGGCCACGCTGCCCGCGTCAGGGGGGGTCACGGTCAGCCGCGCAGGGCGTACCCGACGCCTCGCACGGTGCGCAGCAGGCCGTAGCCGTCCAGGTCACGCAGCTTGGCGCGCAGGTTGGCCATGTGCACGTCCACGACGTTGCTGCCCTCGGGCAGGCGACCCTGCCAGATGTCCTGGCCGATCTCCTGGCGGGAGTACACGCGGCCCGGCTGGCGGATCAGCAGCGCCAGGATGTCGAACTCCTTGGGCGACAGGCGCAGTTCGTCGCCCTTGAAGGTCACGAGGCGCTTCTGCGGGTCGAGGGTCAGGTCGCCCATGGTGAGGCTCTCGGTGGTGCGCTGGCGCAGCTGCACCTTCACGCGCGCGAGCAGTTCGTCCGGGTGGAAGGGCTTGATCAGGTAATCGTCGGCGCCCAGGCCCAGCAGGCGCACCTTCTCGTCGACGGTGTCGCGGGCGGTCAGCACGATGATCGGCACGCTGCTGTTCTTGCGCAGGCGCTGCACGACGTCCCCGCCGTCAAAGTCCGGCAGGCCCAGGTCCAGCAGGATCAGGGTGGGTTGTTCCTCGCGCGCCTTGATCAGGCCGTTCATGGCGGAGTCGGCGTGGTCGACTTCGAAGCCGGCGTCGGTGAGGTCCATGCGCAGGACGTTGGCGATGTCCAGGTCGTCCTCGATGATGAGAATGCGTTGCGGGGTCACGTCCGTATGATACTGCCGCTCCCGGCGTGATCTTCATGATGTTTTCTTGATCAAAAGCCCTTGCACATCCAGAAACCGCGTCGGTCGGCGTGCCGGAGTGCGGCGGACCGGGCGCGGTGTGGTACGTTGAACGCACTTCGCTCCTTCCGGCTGCCCCAGGCGGCCCCGACGGGCGACACAACCCACCCACTCAGGCCGCATTTCCTGGCCCCGCCTTCTCTCACACCCTGCTGCGCGCAGGTCACCGGAGTCCCCATGAGCAACCCCAGCAAGGCCCCCCGCCCCGAGGGCGCGGCCCCACACCTCGAAGTCATCCCGCTCGGCGGCATGGGCGAGATCGGCAAGAACATCACCGCGTACCGTTTCGAGGACGAGATCATGGTCGTCGACGCGGGCCTGGCGTTCCCCGAAAGCCACCAGATGGGCATCGACCTGATCATCCCCCGCATCGACTACCTGCAGCAGAACGCCGGGCTGATCAAGGGCTGGATCCTCACCCACGGGCACGAGGACCACATCGGCGGACTGCCGTACATCCTGCCCCGCCTGCCGCGCGTGCCGGTGTACGGCGCGGGCCTGACCCTGGGCCTCGTGCGCGAGAAACTCAGCGAGTTCGGCATCAAGGACGGCGACGTGGACCTGCGCGAGGTCGGCCTGAGCGACAAGGTGAAGATCGGCACGCACTTCCAGGTGGAGTTCTTCCGCATGACGCACTCCATTCCCGACAACGCCGGGTACCTGCTCACCACGCCCGCCGGGACCGTCCTGCACACCGGGGACTTCAAGCTCGACGAGGAACCCAGCGACGGCAAGCTCAGCGACCTGGCCCGCATCGAGCAGGCCGGGAAGGACGGCGTGCTGCTGCTCCTGAGCGACTCCACGAACGCCGAACGTCAGGGCCGCACGTCCAGCGAGGCCGACGTGGCCCGCAACCTCGAGACGCTGATCAGCGGACTGAAGGGCCGCGTGTTCCTGACGACCTTCGCGTCGAACGTGCACCGCGTGCAGAACGTCATCAACATCGCCCACCGCCAGCGCCGCCGCGTGATCATGGAAGGCCGCAGCATGATCAAGTACGCGCAGGTCGCGCAGCAGCTGGGCTACATGGAACTGCCCGAACCGTTCCTGACCAACGACGAGGTCGGCGGCCTGCAGGACCAGCAGGTGCTGTACGTCTGCACCGGCAGCCAGGGCCAGCCCATGAGCGTCCTGTCGCGCCTCGCGTTCGGGAACCACGCCAAGATCGCCCTGCGACGCGGCGACAGCGTCATCCTGAGCAGCAACCCCATCCCCGGCAACGAGGAAGCCGTGAACCTCGTCATCAACCGCCTGTACGAGATCGGCGTGGACGTCTACTACCCCCCGAACTACCGCGTGCACGCCTCCGGGCACGGCAGCCAGGAGGAACTCGCGACCATCCTGAACCTCGCGCGGCCCAAGTACTTCCTGCCGTGGCACGGCGAACCCCGCCACCAGATCAACCACGCGCGCCTCGCACAGACCCTGCCCCGCCCGCCCAAACGCACCCTGATCGCCCGCAACGGCGACGTCGTGCGCGTCAGCCAGGACGACTTCAAGGTCACGGGCACCGTGCCCGCCGGGGCCGTGTACGTGGACGGCCTGGGCGTCGGGGACATCGGCGACGACGTGCTGCTCGACCGCGTGAACATGAGCCAGGAAGGCATCCTGATCATGACGGCCGTCCTGCACCCCACCCCGCACGTCGAGATCGTCTCGCGCGGCTTCGTGCGCGCCAACCGCGAACTCGACGGTCAGATCCGCAAGGTCGCCCTGGAGGCCATCGAACAGGGCCTGCGCGAGAAGAAACGCCTGGAGGACGTCCGCGACGACATGTACGGCGCCGTGCGGCGCTTCGTGCGCAAGGTCACGGGCCGCAACCCCGTCCTGATCCCCCTGATCGTCGACTGAACGCCCAGTCACCTCATGACCCGCACCCTGTAGGATGCGGGTCATGTTCACACCCCCGGAACGCAAGGCGCCGCGCGGTCAGCCGCACCAGCAGCCGGCACCGACGCCAGCGGCACCCGCGCCCACCAGCCGCCCCATCCTGGACATCGCACGGAAACTGCGGGGTGCGGGCGCAGCCGCCAAGACCGGCCGACCCCCTGAGCTGGAAGGCCCGCAGCAGCGCCACTGGCGCGTGACGATCCTGTCCGGGCACGGGCAGAGCATGGGCACGCACCAGAGTGCCGACTTTCAGGCGGCCGTGTGGCGTGGGCAGATGGACCCGAACCGTCAGACCGAATGCCACTGGGTGCTGAAACGCGACTCGAAAGAAGGGTTCACCACCGTGCAGCGGGGCGCCGGGCAGCAGTACCAGGTGAGTGGGCTCGCGCCGGGCCTGTACGTTCTGGAATGCTCGCTGGTGCAAAAAGATGCGCCGCGCGCCTTCCAGGCCAGCGCGGACGCCGTGGCTGTGAGCACACGACCCCGCCTGGCGGGCTCGCTTCAGCTGCGTTTCCCACCAACCGGAGCCAGGAGACCAGGGGCATCGGACCATCAGCAGGAGGCCCATCCGTCGAATCCTTTCGTGGGTGGGCCGTGGCACCGCGACGAACCCGGCCTGCGGGGGGATGACGGCGAGCTCAAGGGGAGCGCCGAGCAGGCCGCGCAGGACAGCGTGCCGGTGGGGCCGGAAGGAGAGACGGTCGTGGCGCGCGACGAGTACCAGTTCAGGGTGTCGCGTCCGGAGGACTACACGCGCGCCGTTCTCGACCGGCACAGGGAGGAACTGCCGCTGGGGTCGCTGGAAGAGGAACTGCAACTCATCCCGGAGCAGAATGCGGATAATGCAGCGTCGATCAATCCAGACAAGTCGCCCGTTACAGCCAAGTCGGACCGCCTGAGAGACAGGGTCAATCTCCCCAACATCTTGCCTGGTATGGGTGCCACAGACAGCAGCAGTGACCGGGACGTCACGCGGGTGCATGCGGTGCTCAGCCAGAACGACGGCATAGACGTGCACCTGCGCCTGTTCATGGCGACCATCCGGCGCGGCAACGAGCGGTTCATCCGCCTCGTGGAACTGCCGCTCATGAACACCCCGGACGATGCGAACCGCATCCGCTCATACGACGGTGACGTCATCAGGAAGCCAGGTGACGAGTTCGGGTCGTTCATGACCGCCATCCAGGCGTACGCGGAGAAGTCCCCGCATGGGCACGGCGCGCTGCGGTTCGAGGTCGAGGGGCGCGCGGACCTGGCGGGGACGCTTCTGAAAGGACCGTCCGAACTTGCTCTGGCGGCAGAGAACATCGATCAGCTGGCCGAAATCACGAAGTTGCTGGCCATGATTCCACCGATCTCCACGCCGATGGGCGTGGCGACTGCCCTGCTGTCGGCCGGGTCGGCCAGTCTGAAGGCCGCCGATCAGTACAACCGCGGCGAGGACAACACGGAGGCCGCGGCGGACGCAGTCGTGAGCCTGCTGGAATTCGGCGGGGGGCTGTCTCCCAAAGGCACCGGCCAGGAGGTGTGGAAGGCATCCAAGCGGGTGTTTGAGGCGGCAAGGAACGCCACCCGGGTCGCGCAGGCCGTCCAGAATCACCAGGAGGTCGATCCGGACGACGCGCTGAAGGTGCTGAAGGACGCGCTGGCGTTCGGTCGGGTGGTCGCGCCGGAAACGTTCGCACCCAGTCACTACGCGATCGGGACGCGCCGCGTGATCGTGCGCCTCAGTCAGGCGTACCGGCTGGGAGAGAAGATGGTCGAGTACGTGAATCTCCCTGAGGATTTCTCGCAGAAATTCACGGAGCTGGCGTCGACCGGCGGCCTGTCGGACGCCGAGCGTCTGGCGCGCCTCACCCAGCTGATGAAGAGTGCCCTGGAATAGCGCGCGGCCGGCAGGGTCAGGGCACGTCTGCGCGGAAGTCGGGGTTGGCCTACGTTCGTTGTGCCAGCCCGTGCGATAATCGCCCTCATGAGCGTGATTCCCTACGTGATCGAACAGACCGGGCGCGGCGAGCGGATGTACGACATCTACTCCCGTCTGCTCAAGGACCGGATTATTTTCGTGGGCACGCCGATCGAGTCGCAGATGGCGAACACCATCGTGGCTCAGCTGCTGCTGCTGGACAGCCAGAACCCTGAGCAGGAGATCCAGATGTACATCAACTGCCCGGGCGGTGAGGTGTACGCGGGCCTGGCGATCTACGACACCATGCGGTACATCAAGGCGCCCGTGTCGACGATCTGCGTGGGGATCGCGATGAGCATGGGCAGCGTGCTCTTGATGGCCGGGGACAAGGGCAAGCGCATGGCGCTGCCGAACAGCCGGATCATGATTCACCAGGGGTCGGCGGGCTTCCGCGGGAACACCCCGGACCTGGAGGTGCAGGCCAAGGAGGTGCTGCACCTGCGCGACAAGCTGGTGAGCATCTACCACGAGCACACCAGCCTGCCGCACGACAAGCTGATGCGGGACATGGAACGCGACTACTTCATGTCGCCGGACGAGGCGATGAAGTACGGCCTGATCGACAGCGTGGTGGACCGCACGCGGGCGCAGGAGGGAAGCGTATGACGAAGGGAGGGGACCGCTGCTCGTTCTGCGGGCGGCAGCATCCGCAGATCGCGCAGCTGATCGAGGCGCCGGGCCGCGCGGCGTTCATCTGCAACGAGTGCACCGAGCGCGCGCATGAGCTGGTCAAGCAGAACCGCAGCAAGGGCGGCGCGGACTTCAGCCTGGACGAGCTGCCCACCCCGCGCGAGATCAAGGCGTACCTCGACGAGTTCGTGATCGGTCAGGACGAGGCGAAGAAGGCCCTGGCGGTGGCGGTCGTGAGTCACTACCAGCGGCTGGCGCATCCGGACGTGAACCTGCAGAAGAGCAACATCCTGCTGATCGGGCCGACCGGGACCGGGAAGACGCTGCTGGCGTCCAGCCTCGCGGAGATGCTGGAGGTGCCCTTCGCCATTGCGGACGCGACCACGCTGACGGAGGCCGGGTACGTGGGCGACGACGTGGAGAACGTCATCGTGCGCCTGCTGCAGGCCGCCGAGTACGACGTGGCGGCCGCCGAGCGCGGGATCATCTACATCGACGAGATCGACAAGATCGCCCGCAAGTCGGAAGGCACCAGCATCACGCGGGACGTGTCCGGCGAGGGCGTGCAGCAGGCGCTGCTGAAGATCATCGAGGGCACGGTCGCGCAGGTGCCGCCGCAGGGGGGCCGCAAGCACCCGCAGCAGGAGCTGGTGCAGGTGAACACGAAGAACATCCTGTTCATCGTGGGCGGCGCGTTCGACGGGATCGCGGACATCGGCCGCAGCCGCACGAACGTGCGCGCGGTGGGTTTCGGTGCGGAGCACAAGGGTGACGAGAAGGAGGAGCTGCGGTTCCTGCCGGAGGATCTCGTGAAGTTCGGGTTGATCCCGGAGTTCGTGGGGCGCCTGCCGCTGGTGGTGCAATTGCAGGATCTGGACGAGGAGGCGCTGGTGCGCATCCTGACCGAGCCGCAGGGCGCGATCGCGTCGCAGTACCAGGCGCTGTTCGGCTTCCAGGACGTGGACCTGAGCTTCACGGAGGAGGCGCTGCGTGAGGTGGCGCGCCGCGCGCGGGAGCGCAAGACCGGGGCGCGTGGGCTGCGGGCGGTGCTGGAGAAGGCCATGACGGACCTGCTGTTCGAGCTGCCGGTGGAGGGCCTGAAGGAGCTGCGCTTCGATGCGGAGCACATTGACGCCCCGATGGGCCTGCTTGAGTCGAAGGGACTCAAGAAGTCTGCCTGAGCAAAGCAACAGAGCTTACAGCGCGCCCCCGCGTGGGTCCCTACACTTCGGGGACACCGTGCGGGGGTGTCTGTCTCACGACCCTCCGCGATACACTCAAGTATTCACGCGCCCAGCGCGCGGCCGTAAGGAGTAAGCATGATCTGGGAACTTCCCGTCGTCGCACTGAGAAATATCGTGATCCTGCCCGGCGTCACCATGAACGTCGACGTGGGCCGCCCCAAGAGCAAACGCGCCATTGACGAGGCGCAGGCCAGCGACCGCCGCGTCCTGCTGCTCACCCAGCGCGACGCCCGCACCGACGACCCCACCCGCGCCGAACTGCACGAGATGGGTGTCCTGGCTGTCATCAAGCAGGTCGTGCGCATGCCCGACAACACCTACCAGGTGCTGATCGAGGCGCAGGAACGCGCCGCCGTGCTCGACGAGGTGCCCAGCGCCTACATGCGCGTGCGCGCCGAGACCCGCCCCACCCCCGCCGACGACAGCCGCGAGGTGCAGGTCCTGATCAGCGAGATCAAGTCCGCCTTCGAGGAGTACCAGCGGCAGAACAAGAACCTGCGCCTGGACAACTACCAGCTCGAGGGCATCAAGGCCCTGACCGACGGGGGCGCGCTGGCCGATCAGGTCGCGCACCACGCCACGTGGACGCCCGAGGAGAAGCAGGAGATCCTCGCGGCCGTGGGGCTGCGCGAGCGTCTGGAAGCGACCCTGAAGTTCCTGGGGCGTGACACCGAACGCTTCAACATGGACAAGAAGATCGCGGGGCGCGTCAAGGAGCAGATGGACGCCAACCAGCGCGAGTACTACCTGCGCGAGCAGATGAAAGCCATCGGCAAGGAACTCGGCGGCGGCGAGGACGGCCCGGCCGAGATTGAGGCGCTGCGCGAGAAGATCGAACAGGCGGGGATGCCCGACAGCGTCAAGGAGAAGGCCCTCAAGGAACTCCAGCGCCTCGAGCGCACGCCCGGCGGCAGCCCTGAGAGCACCGTCGTGCGTAACTACATTGACTGGCTGGTGGACGTGCCGTGGAGTAAGCGTGACGAGGAGATCCTCGATATCGCCCGCACCCGCGAGATCCTCGACGCGGACCACTACGCGCTGGGCGACGTCAAGGACCGCATCCTGGAATTCCTGGCCGTGCGTCAGCTGACGCACAAGCCCGGCGAGACCGAGGAGGCCCGCAAAGAGCGCACCGCCGAGGAACGCACCGACGACGCCGAGCTGCGCGCCCCGATCCTGGTGCTCGCCGGCCCTCCCGGCGTCGGCAAGACCAGCCTGGGCAAGAGCATCGCCCGCAGCCTGAACCGCAAGTTCGTGCGCATGGCGCTGGGCGGCGTGCGCGACGAGGCCGAGATCCGCGGCCACCGCCGCACGTACATCGGCTCGATGCCCGGGCGGATCATCCAGGCGATGAAGAACGCGGGTGTCACGAACCCCGTGATCCTGCTGGACGAGATCGACAAGATGAGCAGCGACTGGCGCGGCGACCCCAGCAGCGCCATGCTGGAGGTGCTGGACCCCGAGCAGAACCACACCTTCCAGGACCACTACCTAGAAGTGCCGTACGACCTGTCGCAGGTCATGTTCATCACGACCGCCAACAGCCTCCAGACCATTCCCCGGCCGCTGCTGGACCGCATGGAGATCATCAACATCCCCGGCTACACCCAGGTCGAGAAGGTCGAGATTGCCAGGCGCTACCGCGTGCCCCGGCAGGTCAAGGCGCACGGTCTGACGGGCCGCCTGGAAATCACGGACGCCGCGCTGAACCGCATCGTCGAGGAGTACACCGCCGAGAGCGGCGTGCGGAACCTCGACCGTCAGGTGAGCAAGCTGGCCCGCAAGGCCGCCCGTGAACTGCTCGAAAGTGCCTGGGACGGTGTGAAGGTCATCGACGCGGCGCAGGTGCCCGACTACCTGGGCGTGCCGCTGCACCGCCCGGACAAGATGGAAAAAGAGCCTCAGGTGGGCGTCGCGCAGGGCCTCGCCTGGACCAGCGTGGGCGGCACCATGCTGCTCGTGGAGGCCCTGGCCACGCCCGGCAGCGGCAAGATCGTCATGACCGGGTCGCTGGGCGACGTGATGAAGGAGAGCGTCGGCGCCGCCATCGCGTACCTGCGCGCCCACGCGGCCGAGTACGGCGCGGACCCCGAGTTCCACAAGACCATGGACCTGCACGTGCACTTCCCGGACGGCGCCACGCCCAAGGACGGGCCCAGCGCGGGCATCACGATCGCCACTGCTGTGATCAGCGCGATCACGGGGCGCCCGGTGCGGATGGACGTCGCCATGACCGGCGAGATCAGCCTGCGCGGCCGCGTGCTGCCCATCGGCGGCGTGAAGGAGAAGCTGCTGGCCGCGCACCAGGGCGGCATCCGCGAGGTCATCGTGCCCAAGGACAACGAGCCGAACCTCCAGGACGTGCCTGACAGCATCCGCGGTGAGTTGCGGATCCACGCCTTCGAGCGGGTGGGGCAGGTGCTGGACCTGCTGCTGCTGCCCAAACCGCAGGGCGACCAGGGCAACATCCCGGTGCCGGTCAGCAAGAGTGCGGCCCAGCCCGGCGCCTGATCACACCAGACGGAAGGCGGTGCGGGGACTGAACCCCCGCACCGCTTTCCGTCTGGCCCTGGGTGGGCGGGGCTGGCCTACGGTACCCGCAGGATCTTGCAGATCTCGGTGGGGCCGTCCTGCGGGGACGCGCTGCGCGCCACGATCTTCTTCTCGGTGACGCCCACGAACCCCTCGCAGCGGGCCAGTTCCCGCAGGTGCTCGGGCGTCTGCGCGGCGGCCACAGCGTCCTGTAGTTCCTCAATGTCGCGCTCAAGGTCCCGGATGCGCGCCTGGGCGGCCTCGGTGTCGCGGGTCCAGGTGGTCGTGCGGTACAGGCTGTGGCCCACCTGAAAGGTGAGCTGCACGATACCCAGGGCCAGCAGGGCGCTGGCGAGCATCATGCTCAGCGGCAGGCGTTGCAGGCGCCGCCACCAGTCGCGCCGGGGCGGTGGTGGGGGGGGCAGGTCGGTCACGACGCGCAGCATAGCGTCCGCGTATGACGGGCGCGTGGGACATCGGCCCGGTCGGGACGGCGCAGGCCCGCACAGGACTACACTGGGCCGCATGAATCAGACCTCTTCCGCCCCGTCCGCCTCGCGCCTGCCGGCGCTGAACTGGGAGGACGCCAGCCGCAGCGTCATCCAGCTGCGCTACGGCGACCTGGACGCCATGGGGCACGTGAACAACGCCCGCTACGCGGAATTCCTGGAGGTGGGCCGCATGGAACTGTCCCGCGAGGTGGGCGGTCAGGCCGACGACCGCTCGGTGCTGGCGCGCCTGGAGATCGATTACGTGCGCGACATCCGGCAGGGGCAGGAGGTAGCGGTGGACACGCTGGTAGAGCGGGTGGGCCGCACCAGCTGGACCAGCGTGGCGCTCATCCGGGCCGATGGCGTGCCGTGCGCCTTCGCGCGGTCGGTGCAGGTGCGGGTGGACGCCGCCGGCCGACCGGCGGCGCTGCCGGATGATTTCGCGGCGCGCGTGGCGCACCGGAGCGTGCGCTGATGGCCACGTTCGAGGACCGCGTGCTGTACCAGGGGGACCCGTGGGTGCGCGTGGACACCCTGCCGCGCCTGCTGGCCGAGGGGTGGCGGCGCACGCTGTCCGAGGGCGGGGTGGTGAGCGTGGTGCGCACGCCGTTCCAGTGGTCGATGGGCAGCCCGGTCATCGAGATCGAGACGGGCGGGTACATGGGCGACGTGGGCCTGTACGTGCCGGAGGTGCAGCTGCCCGAGGCGCTGGCCCTGCTGGGCCTGGAGGACGACGATGCGCCAGAGGCCACCCGTGCAGAGGAGGCTGGGCGCGGTGAGGGTCAGGCGGGGTAAATTGCGGGCACAGAGTGTCCTTCGGCCCGGGCCCGGTCGGCGGGCGGCAGGGTCCCGCGCGGCCCTGGACACGCTGGCCACCGGGCACGTCTTCCCCTTCCCTGCCCTTTTTCCCCCTTTTCGGAGTTCCCATGACCAACCTCCCGACTGAACCCCTGAGCATCGGCATCGACGTGGGCGGCACCAAGATCGCCAGCGGCGTCCTGCGCGGCGACGAACTGCATGACGCGCACGTGATCCCCACCCCCGACACCGGCTGGGAGAGCGTGCTCGACGCCATCGCGGGCGAGGTGCGCCGCCTGCAGGACCGCCACCCGGACGCCCGCCTGATCGGCGTGGGTATTCCCGGCCCCCTGAACGCGGACCGCACCCGCGTGAAGTTCGCGCCGAACATCTACGGCTTTACCGACGTGCCCATGGTGGACGGCCTGCGGGACCGCCTGGGGCAGCGCGTGGTGCTGGAGAACGACGCCAAGGCCGCCGCGCTGGCCGAGGCGCACCTGGGCGCGGCGCGCGGCGCCGAGAGCAGCATCTACGTGACGGTCAGCACCGGCATCGGCAGCGGCATCGTCCTGAACGGCCGCATCTGGCGCGGCCGGCACGGCATCGCCGGGGAGATCGGGCACATCACGGCCCTGCCGGGCGGCCCGGTCAGCGGCGCGGGCCTGGACGGCGCGCTGGAGGCCGTCGCGAGCGGCACCGCCATCGCCCGGGACGCCAGCTTCGCCCTGAACCGCGACGTGAGCACCGCCGAGGCCTTCCAGCTGGCGCAGCAGGGTCACCCGGCCGCGCGGCGCGTGGTGGGACAGGCGCTGCGGTACATCGGCATCGCGCTGGCGGACCTGCAGAAGACCATCGACCCGGAGGTCTTCGTGATCGGCGGCGGTGTGGCCAGCGTCGGGGATTACTTCTTCCATGGCGTGCAAGCCGCCGCGGACGAGTACGCGCAGGGCTTCGCGCCTGTCACGATCCGCCGCGCGCAGCTCGCCGGGAACGCGGGCGTGATCGGCGCGGCCCTCGCCGCCCGGCACGGGTAACGCCACAGGGCAGGGCCGCCGGACTGCGTGTAGCCGGCGGCCCTGCCCTCTTGGTTCACGGCACGTCGTCCAGGTCGAGTTCCGGGACGTTCCCGATAGGGAGCTGGACGTGCGCGGTGGTGCCCTGCCCGACCTCGCTGTCCAGCCAGATGCGGCCGCCGTGCGCGTCGACGATGCCGCGCGCGATGCTCAGGCCCAGTCCTGCACCACCCTGGTCGCGACTGCGGCTGTCCTCCAGGCGGTAGAAGCGGTCGAACAGCCGCTCCAGCTGATCGGCGGGAATGCCGGGGCCGTCGTCCTGCACGCTCAGGCGGACGTCGTCACCGACGCGTTCGCTGCGCAGCGTGACGGTCTGCGCCCCGGCCTTCAGGGCGTTGCTGACGAGGTTGATGAGGACCTGCTTCAGGCGGTCGGCGTCCGCCTCAAAGGTCACATCCTCGCCCGCGCTGGTCAGGGCAGTGTGCTGCGCCTGCGCCAGCGGGGCAAGTTCCCGCACGATGTCCGACAGGAAGAGAGCGGCAAAGATCGGGCCGCGTTGCAGGACCAGCGCTCCACTGTCCGAGCGGGCCAGCTGCAGCAGGCTGGCGATCAGGTTGGTCAGGCGTTCGGATTCGCTCTGGATGATCTTCAGGCTCTCCTGCTGCTGCCCGGTCGGACTGGTGCGGCGCAGCAGGTAACTGGCGTGCCCGCTGATCGCCGTGACGGGCGTGCGCAGCTCGTGGCTGGCGTCACTCGTGAAGCGGCGCTGCGCCTCGAAGCTGCCCTCCAGGCGGCCCAGCATGGCGTTCAGGGCGGTCGCCAGGGACTCGACCTCGTCCCCGGTCTGCGGGACTGGCACGCGCTCGGTGAGGTTCTGCCCGCCGATGCGCTCGGCGGCCCGCTGGACGCGCCTGAGGGGCAGCAGCGCCTGCCCGGCCAGCAGGTACGCGCCGGTCCCGGCGGTGGCCAGCCCGGTCAGGAACAGCAGCATCACGACGTTCTGCAGGTCGTCCAGGGTCTTCTGCACGGTCCCGAGGCTTCGGGCCACGTACACGATCCCCAGGGGCGGTTCGCTCTCGAAACTGGTCAGGCTGGTTTTGACGGCGGGTTCACTGTTGGTCAGGGGACCCAGGACCACCAGCAGGCGCATCAGGGTGGGTTCGCGGTTGGGGGCGTCGGCAATCAGGCGGTTGAGGTGGAGGCGGCCGTCGGTGGCGTTGATCAGCGCTTCCAGTTCCCGGTCGGTCAGGGTGATGGGCCGCTGGATGTCCACGGCCAGGGAGCGGCGGGAGTTGGTCTGCAGACCGGACAGGTAGGTGAACAGGTCCCGTTTCGCCTCGGGAGTCCGGGCGGCCTTCAGACTGTCGATCAGGCCCTGACGGCTGAAGAACGAGAGTTCCTCGACCGCCACGCTGGAGTTCGGGAAGTAGTAGCGGGCGAGCAGCTTGGCCTGCCCTATCTGCCCGACGGCACTGCTCTGCAGGCGCGGCTGCCTGGCCTGCAACTGCTGGGCCTTGAGCTGCTGCTGATCGGTGGGCAGGCGCGAGCTCTCATCGGCCGATCCGATCGGACGGATCAGGTACGTGACGAACTGCTTGTAGGTGTTCTGGAGTTCCGTGTCGGTCCCGTCAATCAGGTTCACCCGCATCATGTACAGGGTGATGACCCCCACTCCGGTCAGCAGGAACGCCAGCAGCGCCGTGTAGAACAGCGTCAGGCGCCAGCGCAGCGTCACGCGGGGCTCCGGAGGGGCAGGCAGATCATACGCGGCAGTCTAGTAGGCCCGCCCATGAGAGGAGCGGCCCGGGCGGTCACTCCTCGCGCAGCACGTAGCCGACGCCGCGCACGGTGTGGATCAGGCGGCGTTCCCCACCCTCCTCCAGTTTGCGGCGCAGGTAGCCGATGTACACGTCCACGACGTTGCTGCCGCCGGTGTACTCGGGCCAGACCTTCTCCTCGATCTCGAAGCGGGAGAAGACCTTGCCAGGGTTGCGGGCCAGCAGTTCGAGCAGTTCGAATTCCTTGGCGGAGAGTTCCACGCGGCGCCCCCCACGGAAGATCTCGCGGCCGTCGAGGTTCATGACCAGATCGGCGACGCGGACCTCGCCGGTCACGGCCGGGTTCACGCGGCGCAGGTGGGCCCGGACGCGGGCGAGCAGCTCCTCGATGGAGAACGGTTTGATGAGGTAGTCGTCCGCCCCGCTGTCCAGGCCCTCGACCTTGTCCTGGATGCCGTCCTTGGCAGTCAGGATGATGATCGGGGTGTTGCTGGTCTTGCGGATGCGGCGGGCGACTTCCAGGCCGTCGAGGACCGGGAGCATCAGATCGAGGATGACGAGGTCGGGGTTGACTTCACGGAATTTGGAGAGGCCGGTCACTCCGTCGAAGGCGACCTCGGTGGCGTAGCCTTCAGCGGCGAGTTCCAGTTCGATGAACCGAGCGATGTCTTTCTCATCCTCGATGACTAAGACCAGGGGCTTGCGTTCCATGCCCGCAGTCTATGGACCGTTCTCATGAGAAGGCGACCTGGGCGCTTAATCAACTTTCATGCGCGCGCCCGGCGCGGCGCTGACCAGCAGGCGGTGGGCACGGCACCCTTCACCAAATCCACGCAGATCCAGCGGTGGGCACAGGTCCGCTGCCAGATGGGGCGCCAGGACCCGCATCTCATCGCAGACGAGGGTCTCTCCACCCTGAGCGGCGTCACACAGGCGGCGAGCATAATTGACGGGAAGCCCGTAGGCACTCATCTGGCCGCCGACCAGGCCCATCAGGACCTCCCCGCCCGCCACGCCAGCCCGCAGGCGCAGGGTCTCCCCGAGCTGAGCGGCCAGGGTGAGGCGCGCGGCTCGCCCGTGTGCTTCCTGCGCAGCGGCACAGGCCTGCGCGGCCTGCGCGGCGGGCCACCACGCCAGGACGGCGTCACCCTGATGCTGCAGCACCTGCCCGCCCCGCGCTTCTAGGGTCAGGATCATGACCTGAACGAACTCGGCCATCAGCGCGGTGTAGTTGCCCAGTGGAAGCTGCCGCGCCAGACGGGTGCTGCCGACCAGGTCCACCAGGACCATGCAGGCCGGGGTGGCTTGTTCCTGGGGACCGGGGAGGGGCAGCAGCGAGTCGTTCATGGGATCTGACCCATGATGAATGACCGTGAAGAGAAAAGGAAGCTTTTTTCATTTTAACGTTAAAGTGACTGCCTGTTACAAAAATCAAAAAGCGTCACTGCTTCAGGAACATCCTGTCATCCAGGGAGAATCGGATGGAACCACCGGGGTCGCTCGCGGACCTCGCCGACATTCCTCGAGACCCACCGCAGAAGTCCCCCATTTCTGAACCCTATAGGCGGAAGGAGCCGCAGCGTCAGGCCACCACGAAGCCATGCAGGGGCGGAGCCGTCCGGAAGGACACCCAGTCTCCAGGCTTCACCACCGGCAGCGGACTGAAGGCACCCAGTACCAGCGGCAGACGCGCCCGCACCACCACCACCTGCCGGGACACCGCCAGCACCTCACCCCGGCCCTCGACGCCCGACACGCCGACCACCTGGACCTGTTCTCCGCCACTGAAGTCTGCGGGCAGCCGCTGCAACGCACCCTCCTCCAGCACCCCGTGGACCACCAGTCGCGCCGGTCCCGGCTGGGCCGCGTACGGACCGCTGCGGTCGAACAGGTACAGCACCCGCCCGGCCACGCCGAACTCCAGCAGCGGACTGCCCTCACGCACCGGGTACAGCGTCCCCTGAGCGGCGAACTCCGCGAACCTCGCCGCGAACTCCCGCTCCGAGGTCTCCAGGGACATGCCCGCCCGCACCGCTTCCGTCATGCGCGCCAGTCTAGAACATCCGCCATAAAGATGGGTTCTTCATGGCCGAGCGAAGCGAGTGAATTTTACTGATCAGGACGGACTGGAACAGCTGCAAAGCAGAGAATGGAGGCATCGGAAGTCTGTTGGTGCGATGCCGTGATTCGGAGAACTGCTCTAGCGTTCACGCGCGCCCGACGCGGCCCGCGCCTCCAGCACCTCCAGATCGGGCCGGGTCACGCCCGCCGCGTCCAGCAGCGCGTCCGAGCGCTCCAGCGCGAAGGTCCCCTCCACCTCGCGCTGCACGTGAATCAGGCTCAGGCCGTGCAGGCGCTCCAGCCGCGCCCACGCCACACTCCCGACCGGCTGGGCGTCCCGCGCGCGGGCCAGCAGCACCGCCGCCCAGCGCTCGTCCCCGTCCGCGAAGGCCCGCGCGGCGTCCAGCGGTACCCAGTCGAGGTCAGCCGCGCCGGGGTCAGCGCCGCTCAGGCCAGCGCCACTCAAGTCAGGGTCCGCCACGTCACGTCCACCACCACGCCCAGCAGCATCGTCAGCGCCAGCCACATGTTCGCGTCGAAGAACGCCACGTTCACACGCGCCAGATCATCCGGGTTCACGATCCGGTGCTCGAACAGCAGGATGCCGCCCATCACCAGCGCCGCGAGGTAATACCAGACGCTCGCCCCCGTCACCACACCCACCAGCAGCAGCAACGCGAACGTCAGCGCGTGACTGACGGCCGCGATGCGCAGCGCGCGGGGAATCCCGAACCGCGCGGGAATGCTCTTGATGCCGTTCGCCACGTCGAAATCCCGGTCCATCGTCGCGTAGATCACGTCAAGGCCGATCATCCAGAAGATCACCACCGCCCACAGCACCCACGCGCCCGGTGCGAACTCGCCCGTCACCGCGATCCACCCTCCGGCAGCCGCCGCGCCGTCCGTCACGCCCAGCCACGCGTGGCACAGCCACGTGAAGCGCTTCGTGTACGGGTAGCCGATCAGGAACACCACCGCCAGCGGCAGCAGCGCCAGGCACAGCGGGTTCAACTGCGCCGCCGCCACCACCAGCACCACCAGACTGACCACCACCAGCGCCCACGCCTGCACCGGGCTGACCTTCCCGCTCGGCACCTCCCGACCCGCCGTGCGCGGATTGCGCGCGTCGATGAACCGGTCGATCACGCGGTTCGCACCCATCGCCGCCGTGCGCGCCGCCGCCATCGCCACCGTCACCCACACCAGCACGTGCCAGCCCGGCCAGCCCGTCCCGTTGACCTGCATGCTCGCCAGCAGCATGCCTGCGTACGCGAACGGCAGGGCGAACACCGTGTGCTCGAACTTCACCAGATCCAGGAACGTCTTCACGCGCACGCCACTCATCAGTCACGCAGCATACGCCCCCCATGCACACAACACCCATCACACCCGCGCAATCTCTGCTATAGTTCACGACGCGCGTTCGACGGGAGAGCACACGGTCACGAGGCGTAGCGCAGGCCGGTAGCGCACTTGGTTTGGGACCAAGGGGTCGCAGGTTCGAATCCTGTCGCCTCGACCACCCCCCGACGACACGACGCACCAAGCGGGATTGGTGTAGTGGTAGCACAGCAGCCTTCCAAGCTTCTGGCCTCGGTTCGAATCCGTGATCCCGCTCCAGGAAGGCTCCCCCACCCGGGAGCCCTTTTTCATGCGCCCTTAGCTCAGCTGGATAGAGCAACCGCCTTCTAAGCGGTCGGTCGTAGGTTCGAGTCCTACAGGGCGCGCCAAGAGGCACCCTCCCCCATCACCGGGCGGAGGGTGCGCTTCATGAGGGACAACCACATGCGCAGGCGTCTCGCAAGTGCACATGTGGCAACAGGGGCTTTCTGACGCTGATATGTGTAAGACATGAAGAAAATGACCCTTCTGCTTCTCGGTGTGGCCTCCCTGACCCTGGCCTCCTGCGCCCCCAAGTACACGGCCGCAACGGCCAAACCCGTCAGCGAGCTGAGCTGTGCGGAGATCAAGGACGAGCAGGTCAAGCTGGCGAGCATCCGCGCCGACGCCGAGAGCAAGAAGGGCGTCAGCAAGGAAAACGTCCTGTGGGCCCTGTTCTTCTGGCCCGGCGCCGTCGTCAACGAGATGGACAACCGCGACGTGATCGCCAAAGTGGACGCCCGCGACGCCGATCTGATCAAGGCGGCCAGCGCCAAGGGCTGCAAGTAACCACAACCAGGACTGCATGCCCCCTCCCCCACTGCCGGGCGGAGGGGGTGTTCATTTGGTCTTGACGTTGCGGGGGTGGGACATTCCGCGTGCCCGGTGGGGGCAGCATGGGCGTCTATGCCCGCGCCGCGCCCCCACCCTGCCCTGCCTGCGCGGACGCGGGAGGCACTGGAATTCCTGGCGCTGTACCACCACGAGACGGGCCTGCCGGGCCTGCGGGACAGGCAGGCGGAGGTGTACCGCACGGGCGGCGTGACGCTGAGCGCGGCGGAACTGACGCACGGAGCGCGGGTGGCGTGGCGCAACAGTACGCGCTGCGTGGGCCGCCTGCCCTGGATGACGCTGGACGTGCGTGACCTGCGGCACGTGACGAGCCCGGAGGAGGTGTTCACGCACCTGCTGGCCCACCTGCGCGAGGGGTTCAACGGTGGGCGCATCCGGCCGACCATGAGTGTGTTCGGTCCGGACGTGCGGGTGCACAACGATCAGCTGATCCGCTACGCCGGGTACCGCCAGCCGGACGGCTCCGTGATCGGCGATCCGCAGAACGTGGCGCTGACCGATCACCTGCGCCGCCTGGGCTGGGCGGGCGGGCCGGGCACCCCCTTCGACGTGCTGCCCCTGGCCATCGAGGGCGAGGGGCGCGTGGCGCTATTCGATCTTCCGGCGGACGCCGTGCAGGAGGTCATGATCACGCACCCGACCTGCCCGGAGGTCGGGGCGCTGGGCCTGAGATGGCACGCGCTGCCGGTCATCAGCAACATGACGCTGGAGGTGGCGGGGCAGTCGTTCCCGTGTGCGCCGTTCAACGGGTGGTACCTGCAGACGGAGATCGCCGCGCGGAATCTGGTGGACCGGGACCGCTACGACGCTCTGCCTGCCGTGGCGGCCGCGCTGGGCCTGGACACCACGTCGCGGCGGTCGCTGTGGCAGGACCGGGCGCTTCTGGAACTGAACGTGGCGGTGCTGCATTCCTTCGACCGGGCGGGCGTGCGGATCGCGGATCATCACGGCGTGACGGCGCAGTTCGTGCATTTCGAGGAGCAGGAACGCCGCGCGGGCCGCCAGGTGCGGGGGCGCTGGTCCTGGCTGATTCCGCCGATGTCTCCCGCGACGACGCCCGTGTGGCACCGCTCGTACCACGATGAGGAGGAACGCCCGAATTTCACGGTGCAGACCCCCGCGTGGCGGGAGGCGCGGCCCGGCGTGTGCCCTTTCCATTCCTGAACGGGTTCATCCAAGCGCGCGGGCAAAACGAAGAAGCGCCCCGAACCGAAGCTCGGGGCGCTGTTTAGACGCATCTGGTGTGATGTACGTGACCTGTAGAAAGGAGGTGATCCAACCGCACCTTCCGGTACAGTTACCTTGTTACGACTTCACCCC